>JAYEJS010000032.1 GCA_034660695.1 Candidatus Thermoplasmatota archaeon
AATGAAAAGCTGGAGTTACGGCATAAATTCAATTTATAACAAGGCAAATATTTATCTTGAGGAGGCCTCCTGGTGGGTGTTTTTAGTAAATAGGATTGCTGAGTTTTTGTGTGACCTTACTCCCTCTATTTCCCTACCCAAAATTAAAATGAGGCTTAAGAGTAGAGAGGATATCGAATTTAATGATGGAAGCGATTGGACAACATTAAGGGATTGGTATGGTGACCTAAGTCAGGTTTTTCACTGTTTTGTCCACATGCCTGTTTTCTATTTTTGTCAAAAGAGGATCAGGTGTAAATCCATAGAAATTGATTACAATAGGGCCAAAGAAATGTTTTATGAAGACGATAGAGAGCTGTGGGATAAGGAAATATTAGGTGAACTCAATGAACTGCGTTGACTGTAGCAACTCAGTTGTTTGCATCATTGGTTTGGACTATGTGGGCTTGCCCCTGGCGGAGGCATTTGCCAGGAAGCCTTAAGGTAATCCGCTTTGATATGAACAGTAGCAGGGAAAAATATGAAAATAGAACAGATCAAAGAGAAAGTTCGCAAGGGAAAGTATTACATCTCTTTCACTCATACTGAAAAACTTCGAAAGAGAAGGATAAACACAGGAGAGATTGAAGAGGCTATCTCTAGAGGCGAAATAATCGAAGATTATCCCTATGATGTCAGAGGAGCGAGCTGTTTGATTTTAGGCTTTACTTTTAAAGGGAAACCTCTTCATATAGTTTGTGGTAGGGTTGGGGAAGAGATTATAATCATTACAGTATATGAGCCCAGTCTCAGTGAATGGCAAGAAGATTTGAAGATAAGGAGGTGATAAGGATGGTGGCGAGGTGTTACTTTTGTGGTGGCAAGGTAGAGAAAGAGGAAGTGAGCGTAGATTTTTGGTGGGGTGAAAAGCTGATTATCTTTGAGGAAGTTCCTGCTGAAGTATGCCAACAATGTGGGGAGAAATTCCTTGATGCCGTGGTCTATAAAGAGATGGAAAAGGTGGCACAGACGCAAGGGAAGCCTTCTAAGAGCATCACTGTGGACGTAGTGAATTTCAGGGGAACCGTTAAGGTCTGACTGCTGACTATCGACCAGGAACTGGTCACCCATCACCCGTTATTCATTACTCATCACTCATCACGGATTACCCGTCACACATAACTGATGACTCATCACGAATTACTTCAGTGTGTTACAATTTGAATTATAATGGTAGGAGGCTTGATGAGCATCATAGTTATCGGCGCTGGCTATGTTGGTCTGGCGGCTGCCTGGGGTAGGCTTTGATTAATCAAACTACCATAGGGTAGAATGATGATGGTATATAAATAAGAAACGGGGGTATTAGTAAGTGCTTGATATTAAAAAAGAGTATATCGTCACCGATGATGATAAGAAAAAGGCGGTTTTAATAGATATAGAAACATTTGAAAAGATAGAGGAAATTCTGGAAAGCTATGGGCTTGGCAAATACATGGAGGAAGTTGAAGGTGAGGAGGTTCTATCTGTAGATGCATCCGGTTATCATCGTGGGACAAGAATGTGAACAGTGTAAAGGTATAGTAGGAGGTGTTTGACAATGGAGATAACAACTAAAGACGCTTTAGAGAGAATTAAAGATTTACAACGAGAACTTGAATACCTAAAAAGGGATTTGCTGCAGGTAAAGACAAAACCGAGAGAAAAACTTTCGCTCTTTGGCAGTGTTCATGGTGGTGATATTACAGACGAGGTAATAGAGGAAGCAAAGAAGGATTTATTCAGAGAGACAGAAAACCTCTAATGATTTATGTATTAGACACACACATTCTGATCTGGTATTTCATAGGAAGCAAACGTTTAAAAGGGGGGCTTAAGGAAAAGATAGACGAGGTTAGGAGGAGGGGTGGACGCTTACTCGTGCCAACAATTGTTCTTGCTGAGGCATTAGCCATCGCGGAAAGGGACAAAGTCGAATTTGACTTTCAGAGAATGTATCAGTTAATAAAGGACGAGGCGGAGTTTGAGATAGTTAGTTTCACATCTGAAATTTTGGAAGAAGCTATGCGAATAAAAATCCCAGAAATACATGACAGAATCATTGTTGCTACAGCGAAGTTTTATAAGGCAGGGATTTTAACGAAAGATAGGATAATTCTTGAGTCTGAAGAATTGACATAAAATGATTCCGGTCACTGAGTTCTATCTCATCCTTGATGGCCGCAATGCCTTGCATCAAGATAAGATTCTATCCTTGGGCTTTAAATATATAGGGGTAGGCAGGAGGATAGAAGGAGCTTTCATCCCAGGTTCCAAAAGACCACACTTTTGATGCCTTGACCACTATCACCTCAGGCTTTTAGACATGGATGATATAAGACCCTG
>JAYEJS010000033.1 GCA_034660695.1 Candidatus Thermoplasmatota archaeon
GCAGAGAGTTAGTTTTCTAGATTACATAGAAGATATATTCTCCAAACGATACGCCATGCCAAGACTATCTGCACTAATCTTGGAAAAAGCGAAGGAAAATCCCACAATTTATTGAACAAGTTCAAATGATAGTATGAACTTTGTAATAGAAGACAAGGAAGAAAAAGGGAAGTATTTGCTTGATGAGATCAAAAATAAAGTTATTTTAGGTGATACATTCAAAGTGCTTAAGAAAATAGGTGACGAGAGTATAGAGATGGTTTTTATAGACCCGCCTTATTTTTTACAATTGCCGAATAAAAAATTGAAACGTTGGACAGTTAAAACTGCCAGTAAGGAGGAATCATGGTAACCAAAGTGGAGGCAATAAAAAAAGTTTTGGAAGAATTTGGTGGAGTTGCCACTTGGGAACAAATTTATGATAACATTGAGAAATATTATCCAACTGCTAAGGTTAGTAAGGAATGGAAAGCAGGAATACGAGGAGTTTTATACAGAGAAATTAAAAATAGGAGAAATTTCAAAAAGGTAGGATTAGGACTTTATGCCTTAAAAGATTATGAAGAGGAAGAGAAGCCAAAACCCGAAGAGAAAAAAAGGATGCATTCATACATAGAAGGCATATGTTTAGAGATAGGGAACTTTGAAGGATTTTTGACCTATACGCCGGATACATCTGCGGGATTCAAAGATAATGTCTTTTTAAATCAAATTACCACGCTACCGGAAATACCTATGTTCACTTACCCAGACATGATAAATGTGGTAAAAAGAATAGATGTTTTGTGGTTTAATAAGACAGGTTTTAGATTTCCTCAAAATGCTTTTGAGGTAGTAGATACTATAGGAACACTTACTGAGGCATTAAATAGATGCGTTCAGTTAATTTATTTTAGTACAAATATTACGATTGTTGGACCGAATAAATACAAAATTAAATTTGAAAATAAAATAAATATGGAACCATATATAAAATTTAGAGATAGATTTGACTACAAAGACTATAAAACCCTTATGGATTTCTACGATCTATCAGTAAAAATGGATGAAGTAAGAAAAGGATTCTTCAAAGGAACATAATGAGGTGAATGAAAATGGATTACGAGAAGTTTTGCTCAATTATGAACAGACATATATTTAAGGGAGATAAGAAAGAATTACTTAGGATAATCGCTTCACAAGAGCCATATTTTGGAGGTTTTAGTCTGTTAAATTCACGAATATTTTTGGATGGCTGTTTACAACATCTCCTACAATCTCACGAGATTAGATTTGGAGACGCTATTGAGGAGATACTTACAGCATTCTTAGATTATTGGGGATTTACTACTCTTGAAAAGATAATTATACCCGACCCTACAAGTAGAAGAAAGTTGGATATAGACCAATACTTCACGGATGGAAGGATATATTATTTCATTGAACAGAAAGTTCGAGACGATCACGATTCGACCAAAAAGAGGGGGCAAATCAGCAATTTTGAAACGAAATTAGAATTTTTGTACAACAAACATGAGACGAATTTAAAGGGAATAATGTATTTTATTGACCCCGATTTAATCAAAAATAAGAACTACTACTTGGAAGAGTTAGAAAAAATGGAGGATACATACGGGATAGAATTAAAACTTTTATATGGAAGGGAACTTTTTGACTATTTTGGGAAATCTGAGTTATGGGAAACAATATTACAATGGCTGAAATCATGGAAAGATAGTTTACCAGAGTTACCAGAAATAAACTTTGATGCTGAACCCGAAGAAAGTTATAATGAAATAAAAGAACTAGAAATCAGATATTGGAGGAAGATTTTAGAGAATGATAAACTATGGGAAGAAGGGATTGTAAGGGCAATATTTAGAGAAGGAACTACTTTGAAACTTATACAGAAATTTTTCAATGCACAACCTACAGTCCCTCATAGACGCTTGTCTGATTTGTTATCTCAAAAATTTGGAGAATACTATAATGAGTAGAATCAGTAATGCCTTGAAATTTTGGCGGGCGGAACGCTTCGTCGCTTCGCTCCTCGCCCTCACTTCGTTCGGGTCATATAACACGGGCTATACGGCTCGTTTCACTCGCTCAAATTTTGGCTTCGCCAAAACTTCGTATAGCCCGATTCCGTTATACGAAATTGTCCAAACTTTTATATTATTCATCACTGTGCCCTTTGTATTGGATTTGCGTGTTAAATATTCCGTTTTCAGGGGGCTTAATATCTATTTAATGAGGGAATAATTATGCCAAAAAAAGTCAGGGGTTGGTATTATAATCCACCAAAACAAAAAGTAGATAAATTTGCAAAAGAAGAAATTAAAAAGAAATGCGATAAAT
>JAYEJS010000034.1 GCA_034660695.1 Candidatus Thermoplasmatota archaeon
GAAGGTAAATAAAAAAGTGGGAAGGCGTATTCAAAATTTTGTTGAATCCTGCAGATCATTTCTCAAATCATTTTTCCGGTCTGCTTATGGCTTTTTTCATTTTTTGACTACTTTTTCAAAGCATTCTTATCTACTGGCATAAACAATAGCTTTATATATGCGTTGTTATTTAGAAAAACTGCATTGGGCATAGTTTGAGTGATAATATGAGTATTATACTGGTTGTTGAAGATGAGGAGCCCATACAGGAGCTTATAAAGGAATATCTCTCTCCACTTAATGTTGAGATTTACCAGGCCTTGAGCGGGGAAGAGGGTGTAACACTATATAGGGAGCTACTGGACAAAAAAAGAAAACCAGAGTTGGTTGTAATGGATTTAAAATTGCCAGGCATAGATGGTGTAGAAACAACAAAGAGAATAATCAACATGGACCCGAAAGCGAGCGTATATGGCTTTACGGCTTACTTCGGGACAGAATGGTCAGAAGAGTTGAAAGATGCAGGTGCGAAAGGGGTGATAGCCAGACCGGTTGGATTTGAAGGATTCAGAGATATTGTGAAGAGAATACTGGAAGGTGAAGAGATTTAGTTATCTTAAAAACCACATTTCATCCGGTATCTCCTCATATACTTCTGTGGTATTTTTTTTCTCCTTACTTTTTTTATCTTTTCCTTCTTTTCCTTCCTTGTAACTTAAAATCGTTTCTTTATTTATGAACCAATAATGGGTTCTCCATGTTCTACCATCGTAAATGGTCGTCTCTTCTCTCTCCGTAATAAGCATGCCCTCTTCTTCGAGTATATAGAATAGCTGTCTATCCTCCGGCTCCAGCACGTTATCTATTATTCTATCCTCGTATCCAAACAAGTCCATAACAAAATTTGCATCTCCCATTGCAGATTCCACATTGATATTTATACGGTTTGATATTGCAATTGCTAGGTCTTCCAAAGTTACAATACTCATGTATAATTATTGGGTTACTCGGCTATATATACTTTACGATTTTCTCACAGATTTTGCAAGAATGAATAAAATGCAAAGAAAAGCAGAATGTTGACCCAGAGTAGTTAACAAATACTTTTTGACTGATGGCAATCCAAAACCTTTTTTATCCTTACAGGCTTTTCTTTCTGTGGAAAATGTTGCCGTAGCAGTTGAGAAAAAATATGCAGATAGGGCAATAAAATTTTTACTTGAGAATAATTTCCTGGACGATACAAGGAGAGTATGGAGGGAAGGAAATAAAGTGGAAATACCTGTAAAAAATGAAATAACTTTTTTTCCGTTTCCTTTCTCTTTAAAAGAGCAAGAGCGTGTGATTAATAGAGGGCACGACATTCCGTTTAAAAAAATAAAAAAAGAGGCAAAGAAGATTTTATCAACAGATGAGATTGCCATACTCCCGAAAAAATGGGAAAAAATAGGAGATATCCTTGTTCTAAAATTCTCAGGCAAAATTGATAGAAAGGAGGAGGTTTCAAAAATTTATGCCGAAGTTTTGAAATGCAGGGCCGTTTTGGAGGACATGGGCGGCATAACCGGCATAAAAAGAGAACCGATGGTAAAACATATCTATGGGGACGAAAACACAGAGACCATACATGTGGAGAATAAAATAAAATTTAAGTTAGACGTTTCAAAAATCATGTTTTCTTCTGGCAATGTGGATGAAAGGATAAGGATGGCATACATCGGCAATGAGGGAGAAACGGTTGTTGACATGTTCGCTGGCATCGGATATTTTTCAATTCCAATGGCCGTGTATTCAAAAGTGAAAGTTTATGCGTGTGAAATAAATCCAGCAGCATATCATTATCTCAAAAAAAATATAGAATTGAATGGTGTGGAACAAAACATGGCAGGGTTGCATGGTGACTGCAGGAAAGTTGCCCCGCGCGGGATTGCCAATCGAATTTTAATGGGCTATCTGCAATCAAAGGAATTTCTTCCGTATGCCATGAAAATATTGAAAACGGATGGGGGAATAATACACTACCATATGAATTGCCCCAAAAATTCTTTTCCTGAAGTGCCATTTAGTGATGTGAAAAGCGTTGCCCATAATTTTGGAAGGACGGCAGAGTTGCTGAAAGAAAAAGAGGTAAAGTCTTACGCGCCTGGCATCATTCATGGTGTCCTGGATATAAAAATTTTTTGAACACCTCGTCTTTAACTGTGCATTACCCGCATTACCAGGAGGTGAGGAGAACAGCCCCCAGACTGTGGTGAAAATCCTTTTTCATCCTTCTATTGTTCGGCAATAACTCTTTCTTTTCTCAACTTTTTGCTGAGTTCCTTTCCTTTCGACAGGAATCTTTACCCTCGAATTAGGAAAGTCTTTTTTAACATAGGCGAATAAATAAATTTTTAAGTGCCATATAGATTAACTTGTAAGTATTATGGCTATAAAGTGCCCGATATGCGGCGAGAAAAATCCAGATGATGCAGATAAGTGCAAGGCATGCGGTGCCCTATTGGAAGAACCATCTGAAAAAAAAGTCAAGCCTGAAAAGATTTTAATTGCCATATTCATTTTCGCCCTTCTGATTATCGTTGCCATTATCGCAGCGCCAATCATCTATAAAAGTGTGCCCGCAAATAACCACAAACCCGACTCTGATGGAGACGGTATGCCCGACTCCTGGGAAACAGAAAATAATCTAAATCCCAATGACCCAAATGATCGTAATGAAGATCCTGATGAAGATGGTCTAATCAACTTTGAAGAATATAAACGCGATACCGATCCCCACAATCCAGATACCGATGGCGACGGTGTTCCAGATGGACTAGACCTTATTCCGAGGTGTGATGCAGGCATACAGGTAATCATAGAAACTCTGCGGATAAAGGATCCAGTGGATCTTCTTGGTATGAAAGATCCAGGAGAAATCTTCTTTAAAATTTATATTGACGATGAATTTATAGGCGAGGTACCAGATGAACCAGAGGAACTGGAAATAGACAGAGTTTACGATGTAAACTGGAGCATCCAATACAATGTTTCTGATGATAAACCGTCGTATAAAATCAGGATTGAGATGTATGATAAGGACACAATAAGAGAAGAGTTGTTGGACATTAATGGGGTCGATCCTTCAAAGGATAAATCTGGTTATTATCTTGAAATAAATTACTATCTGGGCACAGACGATGTTGGCCGGGAGCAGCCAGGTTCATCAGACGGAAGTGATGACGGAAACACTGGTCTCCACGATGACAAGGATGGAATGATTGAGTATAAAATCACTACAGTTGATATGCTGGCAATTTAGTTTATCTTTCAATCCGTATGTCCTTTGTGCCAGCTGCCACAATTTTTCCGTCATACCCGAGTTCCACAGGAAATGAAAGGAATCAAATCAACCTCCTCATCAACATGATCGGGAATAGGCCTGATATATCCTTTACGGCCGGGTTTTTGCCCTGACTCCCCTTCTGCAAAAATTATTTATCTGGCAATGAACTATACTATTATGCCCATTTTTTTTCCGCATTTGGTACATTTGCCATCTTTCAGTCCGACTATTTTTGCTGAAAAACCATATCTTTCTATTATTTTATTTTCGCATGCAGGACAAAAAGTATTTTCGTACTGCCCATGAGGAACATTTCCAATGTAAATATAATCAAGGCCTTCACTTTTTGCAATATCATATGCCCTGAGCAATGTTTTCATTGGAGTCGGTGGAACATCCATCATTCTGTAATGGGGGTAAAAAGCAGAAAAATGCGTAGGTGTACCATTACCAATTTCATCGATAACCCATTTAGAGAATTTTTTAATTTCTTTTTCGGAATCGTTACGGCCTGGGATTACAAGATAAGTGATTTCCAGATGCACTTCCATCTCTTTATACATCTTGCATGCATCCAGAACTGGCTGAAGCCTTGCCTTACAAATTTTTTTGTAAAATTCTTCATTCATAGCCTTTATATCAACATTTGCCGCATCCAGATAAGGAGAAATTTCTTTTATTGCATCTTTACCTGCAAAGCCGTTGGTAACATATACGGTGTACAGCCCTTCTCTCTTGGCAATTTTTGCAGAATCATAAGTATACTCCCACCATATCGTCGGCTCATTATATGTCCATGCTATCCCCTCACACCCATATTCCTTCGCTTTTTTTACCGCCTCTTCTGGAGGGACGTCTGTCAGGATGTGATCCTCTGGTTTTGCCTGTGAGATTGTGTAATTCTGGCAATATAAGCATTTAAGGTTGCATCCCACGGTACCTAGAGAAAGGGCAGTCGTGCCTGGATGAAAATGGAAAAGGGGTTTTTTTTCTATTGGATCCGGATAAACGGACGAGCACAATGAATGTATGAGGGTATATAACTTTCCATCTCTGTTCTCTCTTACGCCGCATATTCCCCTCTTTCCTTTTGGAATGACACATCCATGGGGACAGAGGTAACATTTTATTTTACCATTTCCATGCCAGAAACTTGCTTCCTTTATCATTTCAACAAAATTGAGATGACGCTATAAATAACTTGTCCCCTTTGTGGAGCTCTACGGCATTTTTAGAAGGCTATGTTATGATTTCCTCGAGTTTTTCTTCCTCTATAGCCATTTTTATTTCCTGTGATATTCTCTGTCCTGTAGATAAGTCAGGCTGAATTAGGTCGGCATAAGGGGAACCAGAGATATAAAAATTTGTTCCTGCTACGATTCTTGCTGATATCTCAAAAACTTTGAAAGCAAGCTCCTCCGTCACAACAGTTTCAAGGCAGAACGGGCCGATTACCCCCCCAAAAAGTTCATAGGATTTTTTGACGACTTTTTCCCCCATGTCAAAAACTTTCTGGAGAAGAGACTCACGCATGACGATTGGAATATTTCCAGTTACGACAAATGCCGGCTTGATGCCCATGTCCTCCAGTTCTGAAATGGAACCCAGGCGGTGCGCCTCGTCAATATTTGTTTCATCTCTCCTGTCCACTGACAGAACCTGCAGTGTTCCTTTTCCCACCCTATACCCTTCCTTTAGAATGGGAGAGTAAAAATAATGGATATAGTAGCGTGTTCCCACCAAAAATTCCTGAACGATGTATGGTTTCTCTCTATCTACCTTTTTCTTAAAATCCTGATAGTTCTTTGCGATAAAAAAGCCTTTTCCACCTTTTGCCCCGTGATATTTTACGATGATGGGAACCGATATGTCCCTCGGATCTTCAACAATCTTCGGCATTTCAAGCCCCGCTCCCTCAAGCCATTCCCTCTCTTTATCCCTATCAGATTCCCATTCAAGGACATCCCTGTTTCCGAATATCGGCAGCTCAAGCTTTTCAAAATTTTTCGCACCCATATATTCAACGAAGGAGCCATGGGGAACTATCACTGCGTTCTTTTCCTGAAGTTTTGGGGCATAATCATTCATTTTTTTGTAGTCGTCGATTACGAGAAATTCATCTGGCCTGCCCAGAGGAAAGCAATCATAAAAACGGGGCGGAGATTTTATTGCTATCCCTACGCTGTTGAAGCCTTCTTTTCTGGCCCCATTAAAAATTTGCAGGGAAGAGTGAGAGCACACCGTTGCAATGGAAATGTTGTTTTTATCGTATCCCTCAAGTATTTTCTTTATCCCCATTAAGTAAAATATAGGCATCTCTTTTAAATGTTTCTGTTGGCTTTTCATTATTCTATGCATAGATTTGGTGCTTGCTGCTTTAATTCTGACAATAAAATATGTAGGAAGAGCTGGACTGAAGCAAAGATGGAGGCAGACCCAAATAATATATACACAATGGGAATTAATGATTGCAAAAAAGAAAAGTTAAAAAAGCAGATGCATATTCAAAAAGGTGGAAAAATGAAGGTAATGGAGAATGACTTGAGAGGTAAAAAAGTTATGAGCGATGAGGGCATGTATCTCGGGACGCTTCGCAACATAACTGTTGACGAGAGAACGGGGAAACTGGAGGATATCCTTGTAGAGCCCTCTGATAAGATAGACCCTCGCCTTTATCATCAGAATGAAAAGGGGTATCTGCTGTTTCCATTTGAATCAGTAAAATCTGTGAGAGACGTAATAGTGGTAGGAGAAGAATAATCTTACATGGATGAATTTTTTGATCCTGTGGGAGTAGCGATAGTTGGGGCTTCCTCCCGCCCGGGGAAAATAGGCTATGAAATATTGAAAAATGTTCTTTCGTCCCAGAAGAAAGTTTATCCTGTAAATCCCAGCGCAGAAAATATCCTGGGAGTGAAATGTTATCCATCGGTAAGCTCCATAAAGGAAAGAGTTAACCTTGCTGTTGTTGCCACACCTTCGGGCAAAATTCTTGATGTTGTCGAGGATTGCAGAAAAAAGGGAATAAGGGCCATGGTCATCATATCCGGCGGATTTAAAGAAGTGGGAAACAAAGAGATGGAAGAAAAAATGGTGAAAGCCGCAAAAAGACATGGGATGCGTATAATAGGCCCGAACTGCATCGGAATATATAACGCAAAAAACGGATTCAATACCTTCTTTCAGAAAGGCATGGGCTTGCCAGAATATGGGAATGTGGCAATATTGACGCAATCCGGAACGATAGGAATCGGGCTGCTGGAAAAATTTGCGGGCAACATGGGAATATCAAAATTTGTTTCATACGGCAACAGGGCTGATGTGGATGAAATTGATATGATGAAATATCTCGAAAAGGATGACGATACCGACGTAATAGCCATTTATATGGAAAGCATAAAGAACGGCAGGAAATTTTTTGAGGAACTGCCCGACAAGCCTGTCATCATATTAAAATCTGGCAGAACTCCTCTCGGGGAAAATGCTGCCGCCCTGCATACGGGGGCTATGGCAACAAACTATAACATATTCAAAGGAGCTGCCAGGCAGTACGGAGCTGTAACTGCGGACAGTTTCGAGGAATTTTATGACATAATAAGGATAATTGCGACACAACCCCTGCCCCACGGCGGGAAAGTGGGCATAATAACAAATGGTGCAGGCCCATGTGTTATCGCAGCCGACCACATATATAATTCAAAAAATCTCAGCCTGCCGGAATTGGGCAGAAACATGATTTCGGAGAAATTGCCATCGTTCGCAATCTTATCGAATCCTCTGGATCTTACAGGGAGTGCAAGGGCAGAACATTTCCTTGAAGGTATAAGAGCAATGGAAAACGATATCAACATAGATATCATCATGCCGTTTTTTGTTTTTCAGGATGCGCCTCTTACAGACTCATTGAATAAATTGTATGAGGGCGTAAAAAAACTCGAGCATAAGAAACCGATAGTGGCAGTATCAATAGGCGGGGGACAGGAAGTGGAAATGATGAAGCACGGCATCCCTTTATTGGAGGAGCCGGTCAGGGCGATAAAATCACTGGATAAAATAGTTGGATACGCAAGGTGGAAAAATGAGAATCGCAGTTCTTGAGAGGGATAGATGCTACCCAAAAAAGTGTTCCCAGGAATGCATGAGATACTGTCCGCGGGTGAGGAGCGGGGATGAGACAATAGTTATGGACGAGAAAACGGGTAAGCCAATCATATCCGAAGAACTTTGTGTTGGGTGCGGCATATGCGTCCGCAAATGCCCTTTCAATGCTATACATATTGAGAACTTGGCGGATGAATTGGAAGTGGATTTGATACATCAGTTTGGTGAGAATGAATTTCGTCTTTTCCGTCTTCCTGTACCAAAAAAAGGAAAGGTCGTGGGTATACTCGGACAAAATGGAATAGGCAAAACCACTGCAATAAAAATTCTTTCCGGGGAGCTTAAACCCAATCTGGGGAAATGGCAGTCTCAGTTTTCAGTAGATGAGCTTGAATACTGGAGGGGCACGGAGATGTATAATTATATGAAGGATGTATTTTCTGGCAGCATTGAAGTGGCTTTTAAATCTCAGTATGTGGATCAACTTGCTTTGGCTGATAGCAAGGTAATGGACATTGTTGATAGTGCCGGGATAATAAAAAAATTTGAACTGGAAGGAATAACCGACAGAAGAATGAATGAGTTATCAGGGGGGGGCTTGCAAAAAGTGGCAATTGCATCAACAACGGCGAAAGATGCAGACATTTACTTTTTTGATGAACCGTCGTCATATCTGGATATAAATTGCCGCATTAAAATGGCAAAGGCCATTCGCAGCCTTGCAGAAGATAAGATGGTTATTGTTGTTGAACACGACCTTGCTGTCCTGGATTTCCTTGCTGATATTATCTACCTGATATATGGAAAGAAAGGCGTGTACGGCATCGTAACCCAGCCGAAATCCGTGAGGCATGGGATAAACCTTTACCTGTCTGGCTATCTCAAGGAGGAAAACATAAGATTCGGGGAGGAGATAAAATTTGAGATCCATCCTCCGAGGGAGAAAAAGTCGTTGAATACCCTGCTGACGTTCAATAAATTAAAGAAAACTTTTGATAATTTCAAACTTGAAACCGAAGAGGGAGAGATACATGAAAGTGAAGTTGTCGGGGTTGTCGGACCGAACGCTATTGGAAAAACAACATTTGTGAAAATGCTCGCCGGCGTCATCGAACCTACGGAAGGAGAGATAGATTCTGAGGTAAAGGTAAGTTACAAACCCCAATATGTCAGGCCAGTCGAAGGCACGGTAAGGGAGATATTCATGAAAAGCAAATCACTGAACCCGTTTTATGAAAAGGAGATCATAATGCCCCTGGGAGTGGAAAATTATTATTATAAAAAGCTCAAGGATCTGTCAGGGGGAGAACTGCAGACGGTGGCAATATCGCTTTGCCTTTCAAGAGAGGCCGATATATATTTGATTGACGAGCCGTCTGCTTACCTGGACTCGACACAGCGAATGAACGTGGCAAAAGTGATAAACAGAGTTATGGATAAAGAGGGTGTTGCAGCCCTGGTGGTTGACCACGATGTTTATTTCATAGACATGGTCAGCCAGTCATTGATGGTCTTTACTGGAGAGGCAGAGACAAAAGGCAGAGGAATGGGGCCATTTGACCTGCGAACGGGCATGAACATATTTTTGAAAGAACTCGAAATAACATTCAGAAGAGATGAGGAAAGCAATCGTCCAAGAGTAAATAAATTGGATTCACGTCTCGACCGTGAACAGAAAGCAACCGGTGAATATTACTATGAGCCTGTGGGGTAGCCCGATAAATTCTTATTCATAAAGTATATTGCTTGTATATGAGATGCGAACTTTGCGGTAAGGAAGAGGATAGGCTGAGGAGAGTCATCATAGAAGGAACAGAAATGCTGGTGTGCAGTTCGTGCGTGGCATATGGAAAAGCCGTGCCCGTGAGCAAAGGAAAGGTATCACCGGTCGTATCTCCATCCAGAAAGGAGTATTATGGAAAAGATATATTCAAAAAAATGGATAAAGAAATTGTGCCGGATTGGGGGGCGAGAATCAGAAAGGCGAGAGAGGAGCACGGATTGAGCAGGCAGGAACTCGGGGCACTGGTGGGCGAAAGGACGACAGCGATATCAAAAATAGAAAACCAGGAACTCCGTCCTCCCGATGAAAAAGCAAAAAAACTTGAGAAGGTACTCGGTATAGTTCTCTTTCAGGATGTAAAGCAGGCAGTTTTGAAGAAAAGGAATGTAAAGAGATTCACCATCGGGGATTTGCTGAAGAAAAATGAATGATATTATAAATAAGGCTATAAAAGTGCTCAGTGAAGGTGGACTTGTCGTCTATCCAACTGACACGCTATACGCCCTCGGGGCAAGTATTTTTAAACCAGACGCAGTAAGAAAAGTCTATAAAATTAAGAAAAGGCCCCTAGAATTTTATTTGCCTGTAGCTGTCAGCAATGTGGAGGGTATAAATGATATTGCCGTTATGAACAGTACAGCAAAAAAAATTGCAGAAAAATTTATGCCTGGGGCAATAACAATTGTGCTTGAAAAGAAAAAGGTAGTAAACGAAATTGTGGCGGGTGATAAAATAGCGGTGAGAATACCTGACAATCCCATTGCTTTAGAAATTACTTCACTTGCAGGGCCGATAACCGCAACGAGTGCAAACATTCACAATGGCACGGCTCCTTCAGATATAGGAACTGCAAAAAAGCAGCTCGGTGATAATGTGGAACTATATATCGATGGGGGGAAATTGAATGGCGTTCCGTCCACTATTGTCGATGTATCAGGCGGCGACATTAAAATTATTAGGGAAGGTGCAATAAAAACGGAGAGATTTTATGAATGAAATACATGAGCAATACAGGGAGGCAGGAAAAATACTTGGGCAGGCACTTTCCGCCGGAGCGAAGATGGTAAAGGAAGAGGTAAGATACCTAGATGTGGCTGAGAAAATAGAAAAGATGATAAGAATAAAAGCAGGCATTTCATTTCCCGTGAACATATCAGTAAACGAGGTGGCTGCCCACTACACACCTTCTTTTAGTGATGGCCTTCGCTTCGGGAAAGGAGATGTTGTGAAAATTGATGCGGGCTCCCATGTTAACGGATATATAGGCGATGCAGCATTGACGGTAGAGGTGGGAAGCAGTGAAAACGAACATATTATAAAAACATCCGAGGAAGCGTTGCAGGAAGCTATAGGGCTTGTAAGGGAAGGGGTGAGCGTTTCGGAAATAGGAAATGCCATCGAGAAAAAAATAAGGTCATACGGACTTAATCCTGTAAAAAACCTGCAGGGTCATTCACTAGAAAGGTATAACCTTCATGCAGGACTGTCTATTCCAAATGTCTCAAACACTAATAGGAGAAAGTTAAAGGCAGGGGAGGTGATAGCAATAGAGCCATTTGTAACCGATGGGAATGGATATGTTGTAGACCGTGAAAACGGGAATATATACCAAATAGCACGCAAGGGAAAAGGAAAAATTATTGGGGAGATGAGAAAAAGATTCGACGGGCTGCCGTTTGCCAGCAGGTGGATGGGGGAAATAGTTGGGAAAGACAGAATTAACATGACGCTTGCATTTTTACTGAGGAGGAAATTCATATATCCATACAAAAAACTCGTTGAAGTAAAAGGCGGGGTTGTTGCCCAGACAGAGCATACATTACTTGTTAAAAAAGACGGGTGCGAGATATTGACCCTGGCGGAATAATGTGATTTTAAAAGGATAGGTATATAAATACAGTCGGGCGATAACAATATGCAATGCCGAGATGTGATAAGGTTATTATGGAACTAGTAATACTTCTTTTGGCATTTATTGCATTCTATGTATTCTCCCCGGATATTGTGTCCCTGATGAAATCTGCCGAATGTGCTATAGACATCAAACCTGCCAAAGCACTGTTCATGTTTCTTGCCTATGTATTCGGGCTTTTTGCGAATATAACGGCAAGCATAATAATGTACTTGATAGGAGGAGGAATAATAATATTGAATGGAAGGAGGGGATAAGGGCAGGGCGTTTACTATAAATACGGCATTTTGATTTAAATTTATGGAAGAAGAAGTGGGTATAGTAGAACATTACTTCACAAAGATAAGTGTGGCTGCAATAAAATTGACGAGAGGGAAATTGAAAATAGGGGACAAAATACATGTACTTGGGGCAACAACCGACTTTGAACAAATCGTAGATTCAATGGAAATAGACAGAAAAAAAATTGAGGAAGCATCTGCTGGCCTATCGGTGGGAATAAAGATAAAAGAAAGAGTCAGAGAAGGCGATAAAGTTTATAGAGTCACTGAATAAAAGAAAAGAGAAGGTTATAGCACGGGATTTTACCGCATACTCGATTTCCCAGATGCCAGAAAATTTGGAAAAGGTTAAAAAGAATTGTCTATTATTCTGTCAGGGATGAGATGCAGAGTACTGATATTCGGCTTGGGGAAGTAGTGGGCATACCTTTTATTGAAAGTAATGTAGCATCAGGAATGAGGAGTATGCTACATAATAGTCATCCCTCGCATTATATTACTAACCGAAACTCCGCATTTTTAACCCATAGGTAATGCCTCCGGAAACAACTCAATCATCCTATGGGCTCTTTTTGGAATCTTAGCAAGATATTTTCTGCCGTTTTTCTCAGAGATTAGCATGACCTT
>JAYEJS010000035.1 GCA_034660695.1 Candidatus Thermoplasmatota archaeon
AGGTGGCTGCGTGGACCAGGAGAAGGAATGACCAGAAAAAGAAGATTGAATGGAAATTCACGAAGGATGTGGCTGATAAAAAACTATCCAAATATTACGTTCCATAATTAAATTGTTATGATACTAGTGCCTAAAAGTTAGGGAATTTGGGAAATTTTTATCAGAGCGGCACCAGTGTATGCTCTTTTCCACGCAACATGGATAACTGCCTCACATTGTCCGTCCCAGTTGCTTCTACGGTGTCAATCTTTTAGGGCGGATATACTCAATGCCATCCCCGACACGGGCAAAAATCATTTGTTTTCTTACGGAATTGGCAAGGCGGATGGCTCTGCTTACTTCGGTCCAGGTAGATTTGTAGTTTTCCGGTATGACATGTACTAAATAAGGTGCGTGCCCCTCGCCGAGTTGCTCCCGGTACACCCTAAAATGAGAACCGAATTTAAAACCGGTTTTTGGAATCAGTCCGCTGCTTCTCAAATCTTTATAAACATATAACCTTCTCTCTATATCTGGCTGTATTTTTTTTGCATATTTTATAAAATTCCCGAATGACTGTTTCTTTTTTCCTCGAAAAATCTCTGCACCTTTTTCGGCAACGTAAGCGGTCTCTATCAGCGAAAGCTGTACAACGCCCTCCTCGAAAGTTCTTCCTATAAAATTTTTCTGCAATTTTTCAGATAATGCATCATCCCATACCAGACTTCTATCGCCCAGAAGAGTTATTTTTCCGTGGTATTCTTCCTCCTTGACCATTTTGCCCCTCATCCGGAAAAATTTTACTGAATAATAGGTCAAATCTCCATCCTCATCCGTGATGCCGAGCATAAGCCTCTTTTTATTTAAGCCACGAATCCATTCCGAAATCTGTGAAATGGAAAAAGGAGAGCGCTCCGATATTGCTTTTACCAGGTAAATGGGAGAATGGGAATGAGGTGCTCCTCCCCTAGGATACAAATCCAGTCCATCTTCCGAAATCCTGGCTACATATCCCCTCTGGCGAAGGTCTCTAAAAACGAGGTAACTGATCTCTAAGTTTGGATAAACAGCCATTCCATAATCCATCAACTCGTTTAAATTAACTTTTTTACCATTTTTCTCGATTTTCAGTCTTCCGGCCTCCATAAGAAAAGATGCTTCTAATATATGGAGATGGAGGGTCTCGCCCACCATCCTGCCGAAATAGCCCTTGTTGTAATTCCTTATTGCCTCAGATGGATTTTCAACCACCACTTCATTATCGGAAATTTTTCCTGCCATTTTATAACGTTCCTATATAATCGACTATGGATTCAAATATCGCCCTGCCATCTCCCTCCTCATTCCTTTTCCAGCCGGGATGCTGCCATGAATAAAAGGCGCGCTCCGGGTGGGGCATCATACCAAGCACATTTCCTTCCGGATTGCATATTCCGGCTATATTTGATAGTGAACCGTTCGGATTCCATGGATAGCTTGCGGTCTCACCGTCCTTGTTCACATATCTAAAAACAATCTGTCCATTTTCCTCCATGTCCCGCAAATACTGCTTTTCTTTATCCTTGGGAAGCATGAGTTTTCCTTCCATGTGGGCAGACGGAATGAGTAGCACATCTCCCTCTTTAATTTTTGATGTTAGCGGAGATACATTATCATGCCGCAATAACGTTGGCCTGCATTCAAATCTATTTGAGTCGTTCACTGCCAGACATGCTTCTGGTATTTCACTTACCCCGTCAATTGCAGGAAGCAAACCGAGTTCTATCAAAACCTGAAAGCCGTTACATACGCCAACAACGGGATAGCCGTTTCCCACAAATTCCTTTAATTCATCCACCATCAGTGCCTTTATCCTTGCGGCGAATATTGCCCCGGCCCTCACATAGTCGCCCGATGAAAATCCTCCAGGAATAAATATTCCCTGATAGTCAAAGATATTTTTTTTCTGACCGCTGCCAATTTCATTTAAATGCACATATTCCGGCTGTACCCCAAGCTCCGATAAAGCATTAAAAGATTCCTCCTCGCAGTTGGTTCCTTCAATGCGCAGAATGGCGATTTTAATGTCTTCCTTTTTCACGTGGAGTAATAGGAACAACCATATAAGAAATTAGTCCTTCTGGCATCGGGCAAAAGAAAAATTCGATATCCCTAAAAACCGATATGCATTACACTTTTAGTCTCTACGAATAGGAATTTTTCCTGAAAAATTTCGACATTTTTTATAAAGAGCAATGTCTTATCTCTTGGAGTGGGATGAGATGACACTTTATGAATTTGGACAAAAAATTCGCAAAGCCATA
>JAYEJS010000036.1 GCA_034660695.1 Candidatus Thermoplasmatota archaeon
AAGAGAATGGCAGGAGAAAAACTCCTGCCATGGTTGCAGGGTTGATAGATCATAGGATGGGCTGGAAAGAGATATTATGGCTAAAAATAAACAAAATATGAATCAACAAAGGATTAGGGGACTACCATTTTTTAAATCACAAATAATAAATGCAAGGCCTTAATTTCAAGAATATGAAAGCTGTTATTCCTGCAGCCGGTTTAGGGACGCGTTTCCTTCCTGCGACCAAGAGCACACCCAAGGAAATGTTGCCCGTTGTCGATAAGCCAGCCATACAGTATGTTGTTGAAGAAGCCGTAAAATCAGGCATAGATGACATTTTGATTATCACTGGAAGGGGGAAGCAATCAATAGAGGACTATTTCGATATTTCATACGAGCTGGAAAGCACACTGAGGGAAAGGAACGACCGAAAAAAACTGGAGGAAATAGAGAAAATATCGGATATGGCAGACATCCATTATGTAAGGCAGAAAAAGCCACTTGGGTTGGGACATGCTATTTTCAGAGCAAAAAAACATGTTGATGGCGATGACTTTGCCGTAATGCTTGGAGATGACATAATTTTTTCCGAAAAGCCGTGCATCGGCCAGCTGATCGAGCAATTTAACAGCCATAAATCAGCAGTGATTGCAGTTGGAGAGGTACCGATGGAATTGGTTGGAAGATACGGAATCGCGGACTGCAGGGCAATAGACAACAGGCTATATGAAATAGTGGATATGGTGGAAAAGCCCAGCAGGGAGGAGGCACCGTCCAATCTTGCCGTCATGGGAAGGTACGTATTTACCTCTGAAATATTCGACTGCATAGAAAAAACAGAGATAGGGAAAGGAGGGGAGATACAGCTGACAGACGCAATAAAAATTTTGAATGGAAGGAAAAAGGTGTATGCATATAAATTCGAGGGAAAACGATTCGACCTGGGAAACAAACTTGACTGGATAAAGACGAATATAGAGGCTGCCCTGATAAGGGAAGAGTTTAGGGAAGAACTAATAAAATTCATGAGGGAAAAAGTAAAAGAAAAGAATCGCTAATTTTAAATAAATACCTATTATTACATATTTGGAGGCAAAAATATGAAAAGAAAGGCAGGTTTGGCGGGTATGATATGTATAGTAATAGCGGTTATGTTATTAATGCCCGGTAATCCATTATCGTTCAGTAGAAAAACGGGCGAACCAGTTTATCAAGTCAATGACAAATATATGGAATGTTTGGAACAACCATCTTATCAAGAAAATAAGGAGAAGGAGAATTTGCAGTACCATAATGGCATTTCAGATCAAAATGGCCAACCGTGCAAGCTGTATAAAACTCAGAATGATGACACTGAATACTGGGCTGTTCTGATAGGGGCTGGAATTTATGACAGCCATTCGGATGAAAACCGTCCGTCCATGCTAAGGGCAGCAGATGAGATGCATGATTTACTTCTACAATCTGATTATTGGCAGGAAGATCATATCAAAGTTCTTAAGGGTAAGGAATGCACGGCGGTTAATATCGTCGAGGCTTTACGGTGGTTGGATGAAAAAGATGATGAAAATGATATTTCTTTAGTTTATATCACAACACACGGTTTTAAAGGACCTGATATTCCACCTTTTGACGAAAGCGATGGCAAGGATGAATATCTTGCCACTTATTGGGGCTTTGAATATCCAGTTACATGCATATGGGATGATGAACTAAATTTTTTATTAAGCAGGCTTGATTCTAAGGGTGTTGCTGTCATTATCGACAGCTGCCACAGTGGAGGAGTTGGCGATTCATTCAGCGAGACAGAATGGATAAAAGGGTTTGCAGAGGATATTCAGGGAAATGGCAGAGTAATACTAATGTCCTGTGGAGAAGATGAATTATCATATGGTTCTTATTTCACCAATTATATAGTTGAGGGATTGAAGGAAGGAATTGCCGATTACAACCGGGATGGTATGTGTTCTGCTGAGGAAGCATTTGAGTATGCAGAACCAAAAATATTGGCACTTGCAGAAATATGGGGTGTTGAGTGGCATCCACAGATATATGACGGATATGAAGGAGAACTCGTTCTCACACCGGTACAAGAAAATATAAACCAGAAACAAACCGAGGATTGTGGATGGGGATATCTGATCGATAAAAGAATCAAATTTGCCCAAGGCTTTGTACCTTCAGTTGGTACTCTCACGAAAGTCAAGCTCTATATATGGAGATTGGAGGAAAATCCGCCAAGTTTAGAGGTCTCCATAAGAAAATCTCTTTCTGGTGAAAATTTAGTTACTGTTAATAAACCTGCTCATGAAATTGGAAGGAATTTAAACTGGGTTGAATTTGATTTTTCGGATATTAACGTCGACGCAGGACAGACATACTATATAGTATGTGAAACAGAAAGCGAGGAATACTCTTATGCTTGGGTTTTTGGTGCACACAATCCATATCCACAAGGAGCAGCATGGAGTCAGTTCACTAGTGGATCATGGAATAAAGAGAAATCCGAGGAATGGGGCTATATTGATTTTTGCTTTATAACATATGGAGAATAACCTATTTATTTCGTTTTTTCATAGCATATCATGAAACTCCCAACGATGGACGATGTGGATATCGACGGAAAGACAGTTTTAGCAAGAGTAGACATAAATTCTCCTCTCGACCCGGAAACGATGGAGATACTGGACATATCCAGAATAAAGAGAATCGTGCCCACCGTGAAGGAGCTGAGGGATAAAAAAAGTAAGGTAGTTATACTCGCCCATCAGGGAAGGCCCGGGGGGTGGGATTTCACGGGGCTTGAGAAGCATGCTGCTGCTCTTTCAAATGAGATTGGCGATGAAGTGAGGTATGTGAATGATATATATGGCAAAAGGGCAAGGAATGCTATAAAAGAACTTAAAGAAGGGGAGGTATTGATGCTGGACAACGTAAGAAAATTTGACGGGGAACAGGAGAAAAAAATGCCCGAGGATCATTCCCAGAGTATTATGGTGCATTCTCTGGCGCCGCTCGCCGACATATTTGTAAATGATGCATTTGCCGCTGCGCATCGCTCCCAATGCTCTTTAGTGGGCTTTATACCTGCCATGCCATCATGTGCCGGAAGACTTATGGAGAAGGAGATAAAAACACTTGCAAAAATAATGGAAAGACCGGAGAGGCCGAGCCTTTTCATATTTGGAGGGGCAAAGTATTCCAATGCCATAAAGGTGATAAACAATCTGCTTGAGAGAAAAGTGGCAGATAAAATTTTGCTGGGGGGCGTACCTGGAAGTGTATTTCTTAAAATGAAGAAAGCGTCTGCATCGGAAACGGAAGAGATATCAAAAATTTTGCATACTTTCAGAGACAAAATCGTCCTGCCCGTTGATGTGGCAATCGATGATGGCGGTAGAAAGGAACTGCTCGTATCCGAAATGCATGAGCTGCAGCCGTACGATATACAGGACATAGGGGGGGCTACAATAAAAGCATTTACTGAAGGGATAGATGGTGCATCGACCGTGCTCATTTCAGGCCCGATGGGCGTATTTGAAAAAAAGGAATTCGAAAAAGGAACGAGAAAAGTCCTCGAAGCCATCGCCGCCTCAAAATCCTTCTCAGTGATAGGCGGAGGGCATACGGTTGCGGCAGCGTGCAAATTCGGATTGGCAGATAAAATCTCCTATGTCTCAACCGGAGGCGGTTCATTGGAACAATTTTTGATGGGGGGAAAGCTGCCAGTGATAGATGCTTTAGAAAGATATAGGGGGAGGAAATGTTAAATAAAGCAGGAGCATTCTATCGCCGATATTATGAGCAATATCGTTCATGTTGTTGGAACAGGTACCATAGGTGAGCCGTTAGTTGGTCTTTTGTGTGATTTGAAGCACCAGCTCGGGATAGATGGAGTTACGTTCTACAAGCACAGTCCCGTGCTCACAGACAGGCCGAAGGTGAAAGGTCTGCTGGATAGGGGAGGTAAATTAGTCGTTAGAAAAGAAAAGGTGAATGAATTCAGGGAGCTTGGACTTGAGCCCGAATATATGGCAGAGGAAGCAATAGAAAGAGCTACGGTCGTTGTCGATTGCACTCCGAAGGGTGTGGGCAGGCAGAATAAAGAAAGATTTTACAGGAAATATGAAGATAAAGTCAAAGGTTTTCTGGCACAGGGCTCCGAATTTGGTTTCGGAAAGATGTATGCTGCCGGAATAAACGAAAAGGCATTGAATCAGGATAAGTACATACAGATAGTGAGTTGTAACACCCACAACATAGCGGTTGCAATAAAAACAGTCGCCCTTGAAGAATCAATGGATAATTTTGTGAGCGGAAGATTCGTCTGTATAAGGAGAACAAATGACATCTCACAGGATTCGGGATTCGTACCATCTCCCGAGGTGGGCAGCCATAATGATGAAAGGGGGACGCATCATGCAAGAGATGTCTGGCACCTTTACAATACTCTGGGGCTTGACCTGGATGTGTTTTCTTCGGCCATGAAAGTCAATACTCAGTATATGCATTCAATATGGTTCGACATAAACGTGAAAAAAGAAACGAGCATCGAAGAAATCATAGAAAAATGCATGGATGAACCGAAAATTGCTGTCACACACAAAAAACTTGCAAACCTTGTTTTTTCTTTTGGGAGGGATCACGGACATTACGGCAGGATATTGAATCAGACCGTTGCAGTTTTGCCAACAATATTTGTCAGGAACAAAAAAGAGGTGATAGGCTTTTGTTTCACGCCCCAAGATGGAAATTCTCTATTGAGCAGTATTACCGCCGTAGAGCACCTTTTGTATCCTGATGAATACAAGGAAAGAATCAAGGTGTTGTCTCCTTTCTTATTTGATGAGGTTTAGCCAAAGATAAAGCCCATTCCCTCGCTGGCGCTATCTTCTTCTTCCTTTATCTTATCATTTATGGGTTTCGCTTCCTTTTCACTCAATTTCTTGCCCAATTCATTTTCCTTGACTATATTGTCTGCCAGCTTGATAGCATCACTGCTTCCCTCTATTTTTACGTAGATGCTTTCTCCTTTCATGTCGAGTGATTTTGCATCCCTTATTGTGATGCTCTGTCTGCTCACCAGGTCATCTTTCTTCAGCAGATTTATTCCGCTTTCCTTTTCTTTCTTTATTTCAAATATTGCGTATCCCATCCCGCAATGAATAAAATCACTATTTAAGAGGGTTGTGGTTTTAAATTCTGTGTAGTTGTATCATTATGAATATTGAAATCATTGTTCCGGTGAAAAATACTGAGGACAGCAGTAAAGTAAAGCAGGCTTTATTCAATATCTTTCCCGATGCGGTAATAGAAGAGAAAGAAGGAATGTTAATCGGAAAAGCGAAGAGCTTTGAAAATTTTAAGAAATTGCTGGAAATGCAGAGGATACGGGATACAGTAAAGGTTTTTCTAGGAAAACGTGTACGAAACGGTACGCTATCATTCAAATTGAACAAGGAAGCTGCTTATGCCGGAAAAATAAATTTTGTGATAGTCAGCCATCCAATGGGGGAAATAAAAGTAACGATAAAGGAAAAAAACGAAGAAGCCCTAGAAGAATTCATAGATTGGTTGACAGAAAAGGAATAAATCAGCAATACAAAATTTTGGAGATAGGGAGAGGTGGTGTAGAAAAAAGAGTTTTTCTCGATTTTGTGACGATAGTGTTTACCAACTCATATCTTTACATCCACTATAATTAGGCATCGATTTTTGTAAAATTTTTTGGCATGAACCGTCTTTTCTACATCACCGAGGATAATCTAGCAGTATATAAAAAGACTCTTGCTCAGGTCTGGAATGACGGAAAGATGACTGTCGACGAGAAAGAACTGCTGCACAATTTAAGGAAGCACCTAAACGTTACTGAAAAAGAGCGTTTGCTTTTTGAGGAAGAGATACTCAAGAATACAGAGAGAGATGCTGATGGCCAAGTAATGGAAGTGTACAAAGTGGCATTGGAGCAGGCGCTAGCAGACGGTAAGATTACTAAGGATGAACGGGTCATACTAGAAAAGATAAAAAAACGTTTCAATATAAAAGACATATAGGAATAGCGGGCGTTTCAGAGGGATTTCCTCCGTATTTTGTGTGAATAATTGTTTTTCCCCATTACTTCTTCAACTTCACCTCTACTTCCATGAAGTCTCTGGTCACATACGATTCAGGGAAGACTTCTCTCGCTTCTTTTTCCAGTGGCTTTGCATCCCTGTATCGGGGGCTTATGTGTACCAGATACAGCCTGTCCACACCTGCCTTCAATGCAATTTCCGCTGCCTGCCTTGCTGTGGAATGGCCGTATTCATTTGCTTTTTGGTCCAGACTTGAATCAGTGGTGGCATCGTGGATTAAAACATCGCTTTCCCTTGCAAATTCAATAAATGATTCATAGGGGGTTGTGTCTCCAGAAATTGTTATCTTTCTCCCGGGGCGATTTTTTCCCAGAACCATGCTTGGAGTTATAATCTTTCCATTCACCTCTACGTTCTCCCCTCTCTGCAATCTCCCGAAAAGACGCCCTTCAGGAATGCCCAATTCAATCGCCTTCTTCTTATTGAAGCGTCCGGGGCGGGCATCTTCCTCAAGGCAGTATGAAAGTGCCGGCACGTTATGACTGGCATTTATACATTTCACCTTATATCCATCGAAATGCACTTTGTCCCCCCCTTCTACCTCATGGGCAATTATGTCATATGCAGGAGTGAAATAACCCAGATGGGTAAGCTGATAGATGAGATGCTTCATTCCGGGAGGGCCATAAACGTTAAGTTCTTTTTTTCTATCGTTGAGTTGCAGCGTCTGGAAAAGCCCGGACAACCCCAAAAAATGGTCACCGTGGAAGTGGGTTATGAAAATATTTGTTATTTGCATGTAGCTCAATGAAGATTTCTGGATCTGTCGCTGAGTTCCTTCTCCACAGTCAAACAGCAAAATTTCCTTTCCTCGCTTGATTGCAATGGCTGACACGCTTCTTTCTGCTGACGGCCATGAGCCGCCTGTTCCTAGAAAATGTATGTAAAGTTGCATGGATAGTGATATGCTAGGGGGTAAAAAATTTTGGGTTGTGCCAATAAAAATAAAAGAATGAAGCACATGCATTATTATGAAAGGAATGAGCTATGCAGATGCGGGTGTGAATATTGGCGTGGAGGAAAAAGCCGTATCGAACATATTATCCGCGGTGGGCTATAAAAATGATAAAGTTGGTTTGGGCGGTCATAAGCTTGTTCTCTGCACCGACGGGGTGGGTTCAAAAGTCATTATAGCAAATGA
This sequence comes from Candidatus Thermoplasmatota archaeon, assembly GCA_034660695.1. Lineage (NCBI taxonomy): Archaea > Methanobacteriati > Thermoplasmatota > Thermoplasmatota archaeon. The sequence goes on from JAYEJS010000036.1 coordinate 7,258, forward strand.
GATGCGGAAGTGGGATACCGTCGGAATAGACTGCATTGCGATGAATGTTAATGACGCACTTTGCATGGGCGCCCGTCCGTTAGCATTTGTTGATTATCTTGCGATGGAAAAGACAGATCCTGTCATGGCCGAGGAGATAGGAAAAGGGCTGAAGAAAGGAGCGGATATTTCAGGAATTCCCATAATAGGGGGAGAGACTGCCACTCTTCCAGAAATTATAACCGGTTTTGACCTTGCCGGCACGTGCGTTGGTGTTGTTGAAACCGAATTGCCGAAGAAAATTTTGCCTGGAGATATAATCATCGGGTTGAGAAGCAGCGGATTGCATTCTAATGGATATACCCTTGCAAGGAAGATATTTACGGAGAACGGCTATTCATATCATGATACCTTTCCTGGAATGGACGGTAAGATAGGGGATATACTTCTAATACCCACGCAGATATATGTGGGGGAGATTCTGGAACTGATGAAAAGTGTTGATGTGAAAGGAATTGCACACATAACGGGCAGCGGATTGAGAAAGATGAAGCGGATGTCGCTTGATGTCTTATTTTCGATAGATGAACCCTTTGAGCCCCAGAAAATATTCAAGGTTATGCAGGAACTCGGAAACATAAGCGATGAAGAGATGTATCAGACATTCAACATGGGGATGGGCATGGCAATTGTGGTGAGCTTAAATGATGCGAACAATGCCCTGGCGATTCTAAAGAAAAACTCCGAAATGGAAGCCAAAATTGTGGGAAAGGTAAAGAAGGGAAAGGGTGTTGAAGTACCGTCGCTGAGAGTGGAGTATTGAAAGAAGCGAATTTCCAACCCTAGAATCTATACATCTTATCTCTTTTATCCACCTTGATAATAATGATTTTACTTTCCGGTTTATTCAATTCATACAAAACCCTGTATTTTCCAATCCTTATTCTGTAGATATTAGTTTCTCCTCTAATCTTTTTATAAGGATGTCCAAAGGGATTCTCTCTCAATATTTCCACAACATCTTTTATTTTGTTCCTATATCCTTTTCTCAAGTTTTTAACAAAGCTTGCTGCCTTCTTAGAAAAGATCACCTTATACATGTTTAATCAATCGCTAAAAATCTCCTCGGCTTTCACGTACTCTCCCCTTTTGATTTCTTTTCTTATTTCTTCCAGTTCCTTTTTTTCTTCAGGGGATAGTTCCTCGAACCCCAGAAAATTATCGATTTTAGAATTTATCTCATTCAGTATTTTTTCGACATTGCTGATTTTTTTCAAGATAGCATCCGCCATACTAATCTCCTGCTCTTACATATTCCCACGTCCTATATAACATTTAAGGATTTATCCTCGAATGAACCAGGGTTGTGGGAAAGGTAAAGAAGGGAAAGGGTGTTGAAGTACCGTCGCTGAGAGTGGAGTATTGAGAAAGGCAAGGAGAATATTAGTTGGGAAGGTGCAGAACTCGTTTTTGATTTTTATCGAGCGAACCAGAAATGCTTAAATATCGGAAACAGGACTAACTATTATATGGGATGTAACAAGGTGTGGAAAAGAAGCCAAATCCCTGAGCGTACAAAAAAGGAGGTAAAATGAAGAAAAATATTAAAAATAAAATAGTGGTGCTTACAATAGCGATAGTTTTTTCTTTGGTAACGACATCTGGATATTTTGCCGATGCAACAGCTTCAAATCGAACGGTTAATTTATATGTTAAAGGGCAAATGGAAGGAAGTAACATCCTTATGGCAAAAAACGTAAACTATGTAGTGACTGAAAATTTAACTATTACATCCTCTGAAAGCATTGTTGTGGATGGAAAAATCTCTTTGGAGGGAAAAAGGACTAGCATACAACTCATCTGCGGAGGAGATATTACCATCAACGGCGAAATAGTTGCAGAGTATTGTTATCATGGATTAAATTATGCAATAGATGATGATCTTAAAGGGTTTAATAAACTCTCTAATCAACACGGTTTAGCGGGAAATGATATAATAATAAAAGCAGGCATCTCTGTCACCGTAGAAAACGGAGCAGTAATTAAGTCAGGAGACGGTTGGAAGGGCGGTGACATACGTCTAGATTTTAGCGACATGACACAAAATGATGACATTGCGGTTAGAGCAGGGGATGGAGGGAAAGGTGGTGATATAAAAATTTCGGCAAATACTTTAATTTTAGAGGGTGCCATTAAAGTTGGAAATGGGGGAGAAGGTGGTAGCATCATTGTAAATGGAATTCCTTGGGAAAATGACTCAATAAAATGGGTTAGTCTGGTAAAGGAGGGAATAATTGAAGGTGGTATGGGCGGGGATGGGGGAGATGCATATGCATATGCTTCAGGTACAGATGATACAGACTATGGAACAGATGGGGGAGATGGAAATAACGGTGATCCAGGGGCTCATGGTAGTTTTCCAGGAGGAAATGGAGATGCGGGAGGTGCAGGCACAGATGGTGAGAATGGAGGAAATGCTTTAGCAGTAGGTGGAGATGGCAATAGCGGGTATAATGGAGGTGATGGTGGGAATGCATACGCATATGGTGGAGATGGCGGGAATGGAGGCTATGGCGGGAATGGAGGAGAAGGAGACCCTGATGGTGGTAATGGAGGACATGGTGGATCTGCAGGAAATGGTGGAGAGGGAGGTCAAGCAAATGCATGGGGTGGCGATGGTGGATGGGGTATCTCACATGGAGGTGATGGTGGACACGCACAGGCATATGGCGGGAATGGCGGAGGGGGTGGAAATGGTGGAAATGGGTACTTGGGCCTTTCGCAATATTGCGATGGTGGAGACGGTGGAGACGGGAGTAATGGTGGATGGGGTAGAGATGGTGGATATGCACGTGCGGATGGCGGATACGGTGGAACTGGATTCTACGGTGGGAATGGTGGGGATGCAGGAGCATGGGGAGGAAATGGTGGGAATGCAGGAAATGGTGGGAATGGTGGGAATGGTGGAGACAGCGGTAATACGTGGTCATCTCCCGGAGTTGGGGGGAGTGGTGGTTCTGCTGGTAACTATCGTGGGTACGGCGGTGATGCCGATGCATTCGGTGGAAAAAAAGGAACTGGCTTTGGTGGAAGTAGTGGAAGTGAAACTTCACAGGATGGCAACAACGGTGACTGGGGCATGGATGGTGAAGGTGGTAGCGATGGATCATTAACGTAAATGATTAATTGTATCAAATCCATTCCATCTCTTCCTCTTTCTTTTATACGAAAGCCGTATAAAAAAACAGTTAGAGATATAACAAAAGAAAAATTATCATTTCAACCCCTATCGAGATGGTTATGCACGTGGCAGGACAAGGAAACGTGCCCGCGATATCCAGTTGTAAACTATGTACAAAAACAAATCGTATTTATAGCGGCATATACAACCTTTCCCAAATGGATAAAAAAGATACGAGAGGAAGATTCGACTGGAGGAAGAAAGAATGGAACCAAAGGAAGTCGTGACAGAAAGCGTATACATATTAAACCGATTAACGATTATTGTATGATAATATGGGCATGTTAATCAACATAGTTAATAGAAAGATTTTATTTCTGATTTCGGTAGTTCTGTTCATATTTTGGCTAATCGGTGGAGCCATTGAAAATGATGTGATTGGCCTACCTGCTTTTGTGGGATTGCTTGCTATAGCCTCATATTTAATGATATGTTGGATTGAAAATAAATTTGCTCTATCTCTTAACATTGTCGTAAAAATTGTTTCTATCATTGTTTTAGCTTTCGTTTTATATCGGGCAATATTTTGGTCTTTCATGTTTGCATTTTCTGATAAAACTGTTCGCTGGAGTAAAATTATTTCATTCTTTACAATACTGTTCATGCTTTTGATTTCTGTTATAATTTTAAAAAAGATTTATTTAGACAAACAGACCTGATTTAAAAATTGGGGGAACGCTTGCCCAAGTGCACGAGTATTGTGCTTAGGAATGCTTCATCTACTTGACTTCGCCACTTAATCATTGCCCAAAGAAAAAGATATTGGTGGAACCAATATCCCTTCATGAACAATAAAACATTTCCTTTGGGTGGTGTAGTAATGATTGAAAAGTAGAAAAAGAATTCGGTCTTTTTTCTACGATTTTTAAAAATCTTGGAGGAAATGCTAGGGATTTCATTTCCATTGCAAAACTCCACACATACAACAAACTCTCTCATTCGGTTTCTGTTCATCAAATCCCCAACGCATATCCAGAGGAGCTCATGAGGCAATTGGGAATGAAAGAGAAACCTTCTGAAAGAACTCTTTACAGAGCATTGGAAAGAATCGGTAGATCTTTTCCAGTTGTTTTAGACCATTCATTTCGGTGCAATAAGTGCACCTATATGTCAACACCATAATAAAATTTTTTAGCGAGGGATAGAGGTGAGTAGTCTGAAGCTAAAGGCTTAAAGGCTTGTGTGTAAGATAGGGGCACAATTGTGGTTTCAAGGGCAAAAAGCCATCGTCATAAGGAGAGACCTTCAGACGGCTGATCAGTATCTAGCGAGGGAGTTTATTCGCACAGACTAGCGAATCAGGATGTTCCTCAGAATGGGTAACATCATAGATTTTTGAAGCAATATCTCAGCAACCTCTCTCAATTTTCAACCAATTTAAAGTCAGCTTTCTGATCGTCGGGATCAAAGTGCGATTTGATATGCA
>JAYEJS010000037.1 GCA_034660695.1 Candidatus Thermoplasmatota archaeon
CATCCCATCCCATGGGTTCATCAAATTAGGATGGGATTCTCTTATTTTTTACGAAATTTTTTGAGCTACGAGGTATCTCAAAAATGGTTAGCCTTTTATATGATGAAGCCTAATCTGTATCTACCTACAGATTTACTGATTGAACAAAATTCCTGGTGTTTTGCATAAGAAAACAATAAAGCCGCTCATTTTCCCTTTAACTCTTCTCTGATATATCCGAACATCTTCTTTATATTGAGCGTGTCCATAAAAAGATCGAAGTCTTCTCTTTTGAATTCCCTCATGACGAATAAAATAGCAAAGTATACTGCCATACCAAACGCCGCTACACCAGCGAGTTCGTACCATCTCCCAATGTATGTAACCTTATTTACGTGATATAAAACAAATGCTGTTACTCCTGTTGCCATTCCGTGAAAAATGATCCTATAATTTCCTTTTATGCCCGTTACTCTCCAGGCGACTATCCTTATATATGTCAGTCCAACAATGTAGGATACCACCGTTGCTATTGCTGCCCCCTCTCCTCCCAAGCCAGCCAGCTTTAATCCCATGCTTTTAATGTCTCGTGGAATTAATATAAGGTTAAGCAAAACATTGCCTACAGCCATGAGCACGACTCTATTTCTATTCAAAGTTGGCATATCCATTCCAGACAGTTGCGAGGAGTAAGGTCTTGACAATGCTTCAATTAAAACAAAGAAGGGCAAAATTTGTAGAACAGGCAGGGCAGGCATATATTTATCACTGAGCAGAATGTGAATTATCGGCTCCGCCAAAAAAACCATGATAACGACGATAGGAAATACAATCATGCTCAGGTAACGTTCAGAAAGCAGGGTCAGTTTCTTTATCTCCTTCATATTATTCTTTGCATGATGTTCTGATATGGTCGGGAATAAAAGCATTCCAACAGCCGTTACAAATAAAATAATGAACCTGGACAAATTAAAAATGGCAAAATATTCCCCGACTTGCCGGGCACTCCAGAATAACTGGATGAAAACTTTGTCTATATTTGCCATAATGATAGCAGATGCTGAGGCTATCGCCATTGGTACGGCGAATTTTGAATAATCTTTGAAGTACTCAAGTGATGATTTGCTGACTGAATATTCTCTGAAAAAAAGCAATGCAATTATAAAATGAAATATCTCGCCAAAAACATAGGCATACGCCAAAGCCAATGCACCAAGCCCATAAAAGGCAACAAAGATTGTTACTATGACCCTCGCAAATGTATACCCAAAAAGGGGGAGTTGAACCTTGGCAATCTCTTTCCTTGCATTAAAAGTGGAAATCATTGACTGGGTTAAAACAAGTAAAGCGAAATATGCAAGCATGACGTACACTGTCTGCTCATGCAACGGAGATTCAAAGCCCCTGCCGATAACGTATTTCCATATGGCTATCGACAAAATGACAACGCTTGCCATAAATCCCGCCAAAAATAGTTTAACTGAAATAAATGTCCCGATGCATTTCCTTAAATCTTTTCCTTCTGAAACTCTTTTGACATGGGCAGAATCAAAGCCCAGATTGCCAAAGACCGAAAATAAGGCAACAAAACCATAGGCAAATCCAACGACTCCGTATTCCCACGGATCCATGTACAATGCAATGAACTTCAAGCCGATGTAACCCAATATGCTGTTAGCAAGTTGTGTGGCAATTATCAGTGCCGACTTCCTTGCAATCATCGCCAGTGAATATTTTCCCGATTTAAATAACTAATTAACATTTTCTTGACAGCAATTTCATTCTAGATATCCGAGTTCTTCCAGTTTTTTTAATACCTTTTCTACGCTTTCCTCGATGCTTTCTTTATCCGTTTCCAGTATTAGCTCCGGATTCTCTGGCTCTTCATAGGGGTCGTTGATGCCCGTAAAATTTTTTATCTCCCCGTTTAACGCTTTCTTGTACATTCCTTTAATGTCCCTATCAATGCATTCTTCCAAAGAACATTTTACATATACTTCCAGAAATTTGCCGATTCCCTCCCTACTCTTGCGTCTTCGCTCTTTGTAAGGGGAAACAAAAGAGGTGAGAACAATAATGCCGTTCCGTGTTAGCAGCTTTGCAACAAATGTAACTCTCTTGATATTTTCGTCCCTGTCCTCCTTTGAGAACCCGAGATCGTTCGTGAGGCTTTTCCTTACGATATCCCCGTCGAGTCTCTCCACTCTATATCCCTTCTCTCTCAATTTTTCTGCCACGCTGTCCGCAATAACTGTTTTGCCGGAACATGGCAGGCCCGTAAACCATACTGTCACTCCTTTTTGTTTCATTTTATCATTCCTCGTTTTTTACGTTTCTATACAGACTGGAATCCACGGCACTGGCTGCAGACTCCACGCTGAGCATTCCATCCAAAAACTGGTTAATTCTTTCTATCTCCCCTATAGGGTTTTTTATGACATCCCTATACCGTACGATCAGGTAGTCTATGTCGTCTCTCTCTTCCATAAGACCAACTGAAAAAGCATCCAATTTCTCAAACAGCGGTTTTTCCCTCTCCCGGTCTATAGGTCCTGACATTTTCTCCATAGAATCCATTACCTCGTCGATGTCTCTTGTCATATATATTATTCTGTAATGTCCCTCGGGCAAAAACTTGAGACCATAGGCGGTTATTTTTACAAACATTCCATCATATCTTTCAAAAGGAAAAGATCCATCCCTAAGTTTGCTTATTATCTTTCCCCCTTCAAGTTCATAGTATCCCTTCGGATTATGGTAATCTGGAATCCTTGAGTCATCAAAGGCAATGGACATGCCCCCTCTGTACAATATCTGCATCATCATCGAGGTTCCGGAACGCTCTATTCCCGATACGATATAATTCACCATTTCCGCCTTTTTAAAATATTCACTATCTCGTTCACAAATTTATCACATTCATTTCCTGGAACAATCGCTCCCATAACATTTTTTTTGCCGCCTGCCACATATCCTTTTTTTACAGCCGTTTTTATGAGGTCTAGGCAATCTTTCCCCCGTATGTACAACTGACAATCATTCTGGAAATATCCACGGTTTATTACAATCACGTATTTTTTTTTGTCCCATAGCCTTCTTGCGACAGTTGAGATTATGTTATATTTGCAGTCCATTTCTTTTATGAGAATGCCATCCACCTTTCTTCCGTCAGAATTCAATGCTCCCTCTATTTCCTTGTTTACTGTTCCCCTGTTTTTTCTCCATTTTTCATTATTTGTTACGTAAGCTTTTACATCCCCGGCTTTTGAAATATTGTCAACAGCCCGCTCCACTTCTTCCTTGTCCCCTATCTTGTAATTCGAGTCTATCAAACCGACCATGGTATGCATTTCTTCAAAAGTAATGGCTGTTTTTTCCATGAAATCCTGCAATTTTTTGTAAAATCTCGTGGTCTTCAGCCGCTCTTCCCAATCGCCCACAGCACCAAGAAATGACAGTATGCTATCCTTTCTGTTAAGGATATTGCCTACAACCCACGAGGTTGAAGGACAATCTTCTTCATCTTTTCCTTCCAGGACAGGATTTACGTATTCCACACCATCAATTTTTTTGGTTAGGTGATGATCAAAAACTTTGACGGGAGATATATCCGCCAGTGCCATCAAACTCCTTTCGTGCAACGCCATATCAACGACATACATCTCCTCAAATTTTTCTTCCCTAATTTTTTTTATCTCATCTTCCTCCAGAAAATAATTGCCTATCTTCGGAGTGATATTTTTTGTATGTCTATCATAAAGTAAGGCAGCAGAACATATGCCATCCGTGTCCCAGTGGTGAACGATCAATCTGTTTTTTGGCATATATACCTCACCATACAAACGGATTTTTACTTCGGAGGATTACCTCCGCAACTTCTTCCCTCATCATCATGCTTGGAGGTTTCTTTCCTTCCCTCAGTAGCTCCCTTATCTTGCTCCCGCTGAAATTAATATGATGCTCCTTCCCATGGGGACATACTTTATCATTGACAACGCTTCCGCATTTTTTGCAGTAAAAGAAAGAGAGAAAAAACAGGGGAATTATACCCAAGTCTGGAAATTCGCCAAAAATCTCATGTGCTTCGTATGGGCCGTAATAGTTCCCAATGCCTGCATGATCTCTCCCGACAATGAAATGCGTACATCCAAAATTTTTTCTCATTATTGCGTGGAAAATCGCTTCTCTCGGGCCAGCATATCTCATCTCTGTCTGGAGGACCGCCAGAACAACCCTATCTTTTAGATAGTAATGTTCCAGCAATGCTTTATACGAGTCCAGTATAATTTCATCAGTAAAATCTCCTTTCTTTTTTTTGCCCATAATCGGATTTATAAAAATCCCATCAACAAATGTTAATGCCGTCTTCTGTACATACTCATGTCCGATGTGAGGCGGATTTCTTGTCTGAAATGCCACGATGTCTTTCCATCCCTTCTCTTTAAAAAGAATCCTGGTCTCCATAGGAGACAATGCATAATTTTCAAACGGGCTTTTCCCATCCCTTACAAGAGCGATTTTTCCTCCGAGCAGGAAGTCACCCATTTCACATAGCTTTTTCACTCCGGGGTGCTCTGCATCTATTGTTTTAAAAACTTGTTGCGCAGCCTCTTTCTTATCATATGTATAAATGTCTTCTATTTCAAATGCTGCCAGCATGCCATTTTCACTTTCGAGCAGCACTTCGTCTCCTTCTTTATACTTTTTTTCTTCCATATCGAGGAGAATGGGAATTGTCCACGGAACATCGGTAGGAAGGCGTTTATGAAAAAGGACATCCTCATATTCATTTTCGCACAAAAATCCTTCGAGAGGGGAAAAAACACCATGGGCAATGTTTTCTATATCTTTTGCCACATTATTACTCACATGAATTTTTTCCCAGTCGCTGACATCCTTATTTTTTTCTATCCTATGGATAAGTTTTCCGCCGTGTGGTTGTTGCATGTTATCAATCAAGATATCCAAGAGCCCTTAGGCGTTCTTTCACTTTTTCTTCGTCTTCCTTACTGAAGGCTTCCTCTTCATCATCATCCATATTTGCTATCACCTCTCGAAGCACATAAGTGACGTAACCTGAAACGGAGGTGAATCCAGTTCCTTTTATACGTTCCTTTATTTTTTCTACGAGAGGTGTTGGTATGGAAACAGTCGTATACTTTTTATCGTCCATATTATCACCCACTCTGTAATTAAATATCATTATAAAAGTTTTGCCCCGATGGAAAGACACTGTATACAACCAGTTTCTCAAAGAAAAGGGAAAGTTTACCAAGTTCTTCGAATTGGTAATATGGCTTAAATTCACCGATAAGTTTTTTGATGTTGCCCAGCGTTGAAAGTATTATGTATATTTTTCCTCCAGAATTTAAGTGATATGATGCACCTCCCAAAAATTTTTCCGTTATCTCTACACCGTCTTTTCCTCCCTCCCATGCCTCTTCTGTCTTATCACTTGGAAGGTGGGGCGGATTGAAAATAATAACATCAAAACTTTCCTTCACATTTGAAAATAAATCACTTTGCCTAACGGTTAGTTTTATGCCGTTGTTATCTGCGTTTTCCTTTGCGTTTTTTACGGCTTTTTCATTTTTATCAACGGCAGTTACAACAGCTCCTTCCTTTGCCGCATGTAATGCAATTATGCCGGTTCCTGTCCCCATATCAAGAACTCTTTCTTTTCCCACGTTTATGCATTGTATGAGAAAGTATGAATCTTCGGAAGGGGGATAAACCCCGTCATTTACCCTTACCTTTATGCCCGTGTCAATTTCCATGCGGATAAATTCTTTGCGTATTATTATTTTTTCCTTATCACCTGCTGATGTAAACATGCTTTTGTGCTTTTGGAAAGTATTCCTTTTGTTACGAAAGAATAGTTCCCCGAATCGGATATTGAATACGGAATTCATGGCAAACTCCGGTGGTGGTCAGCCCGATACGAAGACCCGCAGCCCTGGGCCGGAATAGTTTAAATCTCTTTTTCTTTTCCTTCAGTTAGGGCGGTAAAATGATCCATTCCTTCCCTTGCCCCCCTTGCAAATACTATGTCTCCTTCTTTTAAAATGGTGTTTTTATCCGGATCGTATATCCATCTGTTTTTTCTTTTTATGGCGATTATCCACATACCAGTCTTTGATGCAAGCTCGATATCCCCAAGCTTTTTGTCTTTTAGAATCGATGACGGGGCAACAGTCGCTCTGACAAATACTTCGTCTGATGCAAGAACACTCTCTTTTATTATCGGATGTAGTTCCACATCTCTCAATTCAACATCTGCTATCTCTCTTGCACTATCTGCTATCATTTCAGAGCATATCGCAAGCTGAATCATCGCAAGCGCATCGTTCACTTCCAGCTCTTCATTTTTCACATCCCTTATAGCAAGTCTTTGAAAATTATCGTTTAGTACATCCATAAATTCTTCCAGTTCGTATACCTCTTCTGCTAGGTCCCTGCTGTCATATATAACTGAAGAATATGCCAAATCTACCATAAATGCAGCCTTCTCTTTCAGTTCCAACAGCATTTTTTCAGCTTCCTTCTCACTCATTCCAATACCCCTATCTCTCCTTTAAAAAATTTGTTGAGTTGATCGAGCCCCTTTTCCGGCCCTACCCCTATTACAACATCCCCCTTATTCAGCGTTATATCCTTTGGATTGTACAACCATCTTTTCCCCCTTCGTAACGCTATGATTCTGACACCTGTTTCCGAGGCTACATGAAGTTTTGACAGACTCACCCCTACAACTGCAGAGTTTTCTTCGATGGTCATTTTCCTTATCATCTCATCAGACTCCTTTAAAAGCCGGGGGAGCAAAGGGTGTTTCAGCTTTACCGAGAGAAGTTTTACTATATCTCCTGCCGCATTTGATATTGTTTTGGCCGCCTCAGCCATCTGTAAAATGCCCGAAAGTTTTTCTGCATCTTCCTTATCACGTGCAGCAAGCATTGCCATGATGCGCATCTGGTAATTCAGTTTTTCCATATGCACTTCAAGATATCTCACTTCCTCTGCTATATCCGAATTATTAAAAAGAATGGCAGAGTAGGCAAGATCCACCATAAGTTCCGATGTATTTTTCATCTCTATGAGCAGTTCCTTTATACTGGTGGGCTTATACTCTATTTCCTCAAATTCTACTTCTTTCCATTTTGGCACTTTCATTTTCTGAACATATAATCTGATGATATTTAAATATATATCGAAAGATGGGATAATTTTATAATCAGTTATACATTCCGTATGCTACGGTGAGAAATTGATGAAGGCTTACATATTGATACAGGTATATGTTGGAAAACTGGAGGAAGTGCTTAATAAGCTAAGGAAGATAGAAAGCATAGAAAGCATTGCCGTAACTACTGGGGATTATGATATCATAACAAAAGTCGGCGTTGAGAGTTTGGAGGAATTGATGGAGGTAACGGATAAAATACATCTGGCGGGAGACATAAAAAGGACAATGACATCTGTCATAGAGAAAGAGATAAAATTATGAAGATAGGAATACGAAAGAAATACCTGTTCTATACCCTGCTTATCATCTCTTCATTGATAGCAACTGTGACCACGTCAATAGACAGTATTATTTCCTGTTTCTACATCAAGAATCCATGGATTTTTGGCATGTCCATATTTTTTGTGGGTGTAATTATTACTATTCTCTTATCCATATTTCTGTCAATACCATTTGGAGCCAAAAGCATTGGTTCAAGAATAGACCCCTCTTTCAGAAGGGTAAGGCTGATAAAAAAAGAAGAAATAGGTTACCATGTCATGGCTGGAATTGGCAATACAGTCACCACTTTGGGATACTTGTACATACTTTCCGTCTTTGTTGATCCCTCTGCAGTGCTCCCATTTTTCCAGGTTGTCATCCTTTATCTTCTTATTGTGGAGTCTTTATCTGAAAAAGATCCGCCAACGCTGGCAGAAGCCGAATCATCAATCATAGTCACCTTCGGTGCGATAATGTCCTCCATTTCTTTATCAGGAGAACTAAATCTAACAGCATTGCTTGTTATATTTCTTGTTATAAATCCAGGATGGGTTATTCTGGCAATACACCAGAGAAAATTGAAATTAATGAGAATTGATGAAAGGCCCAATGATTCAATTAATATAAGGCTTTGGAATATTATTTTCACAGCCGTATTTACATCGATTATTGTATTTTTTTATAACAGGAAATATTTCTTTGAATCTATCAGGGCGTCATGCAAATATTATCCGTGGCTATCGCTTACCATGGGTGTAACCTTTTTTTCATATATCCTGTACATACGGGCATTGGGTCTTGGCAAGGCAAGCATTTCCCAGGCGGTTAAAGCATCTACAATAATTTTTTCCATACCGTTTTCAATCCTTCTTTCACGTTATATGGATTTTTCTTTCTCTGCAAGCCCCACCCTTCTCATCATAAAGCTGATGGGTATAATACTCGTAGTGCTGGGGGTTGCAACCTTTGCTTTAACGGAAGTAAAGGCATATGTTTTTATAGATGCAAAAGGAGGGCATTCAATAAAAGAACTGATGCAGGAGGTATGGGGCATAAGAGGTATAACAGCCATATCCGCCCTTGCAGGAAACCACGATATGCTTGCAAAGATACGTATCAGGACGTTGGGGAAGGGGTATGAAAGGATAATAAGGAAACTGGAAGGAATAGAAGGAATCGAAAGGCTCAGCTGGCAATCCATACTCAAAGAATGGGAGAAGATTTAGGCATTTTTATATACGGAAAAGCAATAGCAATAGCAATGAGAACGGGGCTGATAGGCGGTACGGGTATTTATTATTTTGACGGCAATCCTGTAGATGTTGAAACACCTTACGGAACAGTTGAATTAACGCACGCTGTTAGAGGGGATAAAGAAATATTTTTTCTTCCCAGGCATGGAAAAGGGCATGGTAACCCCCCTCACAGAATAAATTACAGGGCAAATATACAGGCACTTAAAAATTGCGGGGTTGAAAGAATCATCGCCGTAAGTACCGTCGGCTCAATGAAAAAAAAGATACGGGTTGGCAGCCTGTTTATCCCGAATGATTTTATAGATTTCACAAAAAGAAAATCTACCTTTTTTGATGATGAAGTTGTCCACGTGGACATGAGCCGGCCATTCTGCCCCGAAGTAAGGGAGGCATTGCTAAAAACGGCGAGCAGATGCAACCCAGTTTTTGAAGGGGTGTATGCCTCAACGGAGGGACCGCGCTTTGAAACAAAAGCAGAAATAGCCATGATGGGCAATTTTGCGGACGTTGTGGGTATGACACTTGTACCGGAGGTAACGCTTGCCCGGGAAAGGGGAATGTGTTATGCCTCTCTCTGCATTGTTGCAAATATGGCTGCCGGCCTGCAGGAAAATTTGCCCGCCGATGAGATAGTGGCTATATACGAAAAAATGAAGAAGACTGTCATGCTTGTTGTCAATGAGGCAGTTGATAATATTCCTGATGAAAGGAAATGCAGGTGCATGGATGCGGTTGCCCGCGGGCGTATGTGAGCAAAGTTTTTATTGTGGCTTTTTTCTTTTCAGGGAGTGACTGAATACGTAACGCATCAACACACCGACGAGGAAATTTATGAATTACTTGTCTCCGAGGTGAGGGAATGGTTCAGAAGCAAATACGGGACATTTACGCCCCCCAGAGATATGCTGTAAAAGAGATACATGATGGAAAAAACACTCTTATTTCGTCGCCAACCGGCTCTGGAAAAACGCTGTCAGCATTTCTTGCTGCAATAAATGAGCTATTTCTCCTGGCAAAAAAAGGCGGGCTTGAGGACAGAATTTATGTCTTGTATATTTCCCCGCTCAAGGCCCTGAACAACGACATAGGACGCAATTTGAAGGGGCCGCTAAAAGAAATTTATTCAATGCATGCCATAAAGGATAAGATAAGAATCGGCGTGAGAACCGGGGATACAACCCAGAAAGAAAGGCAGCAGCAGGCAAGAAAACCTCCCCATATATTCATAACAACTCCAGAAAGCCTTTCCATTGTGTTAAATGCACCAAAATTCTCGCAGAAATTGAAAGAAGTTAAGTGGATTATAGTGGATGAGATTCATTCCCTGGCAGATAATAAGAGGGGCTCGCATTTATCAATTTCTCTGGAACGCCTGGTTCATAGAATGAGAAAAAAACCGATTCGTATAGGTCTTTCGGCAACTATTTCTCCCATGAAAGAGATTGCAAAATTTCTGGTAGGCACGAGGAGGAAGTGCCGCATTGTCGATGCAAATTTTTTGAAGAAAATAGACATAGATGTTTTATCCCCCGTGGACGATTTGATATATACCCCGGCATCAGAATCGTCAAATGCTCTGTATAACATCTTAGATGAATTAATATCAAGCCATAGAACAACCCTCATTTTCACAAATACACGAAGCGCAACTGAAAGAGTCGTATTCAATTTAAAGAACAGGTTCAAAAAATATGAGGGTGTGATAGAGGCTCATCACGGCTCATTATCAAGGGATGTACGGGTGGATGTTGAGGAACGGCTGAAAAATGGCGAGTTGCAATGCGTCGTTTCATCAACCAGCTTGGAACTGGGGATAGATATAGGTTATATCGATCTTGTCATTCTGCTCGGTTCTCCGAAAAGTGTTACAAGGGCGTTACAGCGAATTGGAAGAAGCGGCCACTTTTTGCACGAGGTTTCAAAGGGAAGGATAATTGTTCTGGGCAGAGATGATCTGGTTGAATGTACCGTTCTTGCACAGGAGGCAAAAAAAGGCAGGCTTGATAAAATAAAAATCCCCAGAAATGCTCTTGATGTGCTTGCCCAGCATATTGTCGGCATGGCCATAGAGAAGCAATGGACGGTGGACGAGGCATTGCGTGTAATAAGGAAAGCATATCCTTACAGTTCTCTGCCAAAGAAGGATTTCATAAAACTTCTCCATTATCTGGCGGGCGAGTACGAAGAGTTGGAGGGAAGAAAGATATATGGAAAAATATGGTTTGATAAAGTGGAAAATAAATTTGGGAGAAGGGGCAAAATGGTCCGTCCCATATATTATCTGAATATTGGAACGATACCTGATGAAGTTGCTGTACGGGTTTATACAATTTCAAGACAATACATAGGAAAAGTGGAGGAGCCATTTGTTGAGAGATTAAAAAGAGGGGATATATTTGTACTTGCGGGAAAAACATATGAATTCGTAAAATCAAAAAAAATGAGCATTTATGTCACTCCCCGTCCTGATGCTTCCCCCACCATCCCTTCGTGGTTTTCTGAGCAACTCCCGTTGAGTTATGACCTTGCAATGCAGATAGGCTCTTTCAGAAGAAAAATGGAGAGAGAGATTAAGGAGGAAAAATCTGGCAGAAAGGCAGACAATGCAATAAAAAATTACTTCAGGGAGCAGATTCATTTCTCAATACCGAATGACAAAAAAATTTTGGTGGAAGTGTTCAAACGAGAGGGATACAGACACATCATTTTTCATACGCTTGTGGGAAGGCAGGCAAATGATGCACTTGCAAGAATATTTGCATATCGGCTGTCAAAAATGAAGGGCTTGAATGTGAGACTTGCCATAACTGATAATGGATTTGATATGGTATACCCGTCGGAAATGAAAGGCATATCGGATGATGACATCAGAACCATTTTTTCATCAGAAGATATGGAAGAACATTTGAAAAAAGCATTGAGAAACACGGAAATGCTGAAGAGGAGATTCAGACATGTTGCCACACGTTCGTTAATGGTTTTAAAAAATTATCTGGGACATTAGTCTCTACGAATAGGAATTTTTCCTGAAAAATTTCGACATTTTTTATAAAGAGCAATGTCTTATCTCTTGGAGTGGGATGAGATGACACTTTATGAATTTGGACAAAAAATTCGCAAAGCCAT
>JAYEJS010000038.1 GCA_034660695.1 Candidatus Thermoplasmatota archaeon
ATGGCTTTGCGAATTTTTTGTCCAAATTCATAAAGTGTCATCTCATCCCACTCCAAGAGATAAGACATTGCTCTTTATAAAAAATGTCGAAATTTTTCAGGAAAAATTCCTATTCGTAGAGACTATTGAATCTACAGACAATGACTTTTATTCTCCGATAGATTAACATTTAACCGTTGAGCACTGCTTTATCTATCCTCTTTGCTTGCCATGCCAGCGTCTTGCAAAAATATATATATAGAACCTTTATTAGGGGTAAAGTCATGGGGGCTAATGATAGGGGCCTGTAGCTCAGCTAGGTAGAGCATCTGGCTTTTAACCAGGTGGCCAGGGGTTCGAAATTTGGCTGGTGAAGGCCACCAATAGGAAATCCCCTCAGGCCCGTATCTACCGAAAAATTAAAATAGCGAAACCCATAATGGAGAGTAAGAAATGAATTTCAATATATTGAAGCACGAGTTGGTTCCATACTATAGTATACTTTCTCGTGACGAAGTGAAGAAACTCCTTAGTGCATACAATATCAGGAAGGGAGATTTGCCCAAAATGTTTGTCACAGACCCCGTGTCAAGAGGAATAGGGGCTCGTGAAGGGGATATAGTGAAAATAATAAGAAAAAGTCTCACGGCAGGGGAAAGCGTGGCTTACCGTCTGGTCGTAGGAACAGAAATAGGAGATTTAACTTCGGAGGATAGATAGGATGAGGGAGGTATTGGATGCCTTTTATAGAGAGCGTACCATCGCAAATCACCATATTGCATCATATAACGATTTTTTGGATCGCCGATTGCAGGAAATAATGGACAGCACGCGTATCGGCGAAGGGGAAAACCTCGAGAGAGGGTATATCCACACAGAGATAGAGGACTACAGGATAAAAGTGGGGAAGATAAGGGTCGGAAGACCGATCGTCAGGGAAGCGACCGGGGACGAGCATCTTTTGATGCCTATGGAAGCACGTTTGAGGGATTTAACATATGAAGCACCTGTTTATGTAGAGTTCATCCCGGAGATAAATGGGATACCCTATGAGTCGAAAGAAGTAAGAATTGGATATTTGCCCATAATGGTGAGATCGAAAAAGTGCAATATATCGCGAGATGCCCTGGAGGAAGATGCCGGAAGAGCCCTATCCGATGAAGAGTACAATAAAAAATTGATAGAACTTCACGAGGATCCTCTAGACCAGGGAGCACATTTTATAAGCAACGGAACAGAAAGAGTTCTGATAACTCTCGAAGACCTTGCCCCAAACAGGGTTTTAATAGAGAAAAACTCCCGATATGGATACGACATAGAGACGGCGAAGGTATTCTCCCAGAAAGAAGGCTATCGGTCAATCATCGTGATGGAAAAGAAAAAAGACGGCATGCTCGTGACAACGTTGCCCACTGTTGCCGGGCAGGTTCCATTGATAATTTTGCTCCGTGCTCTCGGCATGGAATCTCAGGAGATTCTCGACAACATCGTCTCCTATCCAGAAACAGAAGTTTTTGTGCTTGCAAATATAGAAGCGTGCCAGGAGGAATACAACATTACCAATGAAGAAGAAGCCCTGGAGTACTTCGGAAAGAAGGTCGCAGGCGGGCAGGCAAAGGAGTATAGAAGAGAGAGGGCGATGGCACTTATCGATAGAAACCTTCTGCCCCATCTTGGAAATGAACCGAGCGACAGGATAAAAAAGGCAATATTTCTTGCGAGAATGGGACAGGCTGTTCTGGAATTGGCTCTCGGTTACAGGGAAGAAGACGACAAAGATCATTATGCAAACAAACGCCTTAAATTGGCTGGGGACTTAATGGAAGACTTGTTCAGGGTGGCTTTTATAGCGTTATGCAAGGATCTTAAATATCAGCTGGAAAGGCTTCATGCAAGAGGGAAAAAGCTCGAGAATTTGAAAATAAAACCATGTATAAGGACAGATGTTTTTACACAGCGTATTCATCACGCCCTCGCCACAGGTAACTGGGTTGGGGGAAGAACGGGCGTTTCACAATTACTGGACAGAACGTCCAATCTCGCAACCATAAGTCATCTGCGCCGCGTCACATCACCGCTGACGAGGTCACAGCCACACTTCGAGGCAAGAGATCTACATTCTACTCATTGGGGGAGACTCTGTCCCAACGAGACACCTGAAGGGCCGAACTGCGGTCTTGTAAAAAATCTTGCCCTGGCTGTCGAAATATCTGAAGGGTACCCAGAGGAAAAAGTAAAGGAAGAACTTCAGAAAATGGGAATTAAGGGAGTTAAGAAAGAATTTAAGGGTTCAAGAGTGTATCTCAACGGAGAACTGGTGGGCATATACCCAGATGGATCAGAACTTGTAAACAAAATCAGGAAAAAGAGGAGAAAGGGAGAGATTGATATTGAAATAAATGCATGCTATTATGATGATAGTAAAGACGTTTTTGTCAACTGTGATCCTGGAAGAGTGAGAAGACCTCTTTTTGTAGCGAAAAACGGAAAACTCCTGTTTAACAATGAACACAAGAAAAAGCTGGAGGAAGGCGAGCTCTCGTGGCACGATTTAATAAATATGGGACTGGTGGAGTATGTAGATACCGAAGAAGAAGAAAATGCATATATTGCTCTAACACCTGATGAATTAACGGAGAAACATACCCACATGGAGCTGGATCTCCTATGTATTCTCGGAGCGGGCGCATCTCTTGTTCCATACGCAGAGCATAATTCCTCACCCCGTATCACAATGGGCGCAGGCATGGGAAAGCAGTCGCTGGGCTTCGGTACATCCAATTACAGGAAAAGGCCAGATACACGGGGCCATTTAATGCATTACCCCGAAATACCGATGGTCCAGACTCGTTCATCAAAATATATCAATTTTTCAAGAAGGCCCGCTGGCCAGAATTTCATAGTTGCTGTTATCTCTTATAAAGGATATAACATGGAAGATGCCCTTATCATGAACAAGGCATCCATAGAGAGGGGGCTTGCGAGAAGCACATTTTTCAGGACGTATTCTGCCGAAGAGCAAAGATATCCAGGGGGGCAGGAGGACCATTTCGAGATACCCGATCCAGAATGCAGGGGGGTTAGAAGCGAAGATGCTTATGCCAATCTATCCGAAGACGGTATTATATCCCCTGAACGCAATGTCTCCAGTGACGATGTTTTGGTAGGGAAGACATCTCCTCCGAGATTTTTGGAAGAACCCACCGATATACTCATCCCCCAAAAAAGGAGGGAAACGTCTGTGACTGTAAGACACGGTGAATCGGGAATAGTGGATACAGTTGTTCTTTCTGAATCGGTAAATGGTTCACGGTTGGTAAAAATAAAAGTCAGAGATAAGCGTATTCCGGAACTGGGAGATAAATTTGCATCAAAACACGGGCAGAAGGGTGTGCTCGGCCTGATACTGCCGCAGGAGGATATGCCTTTCACTGCCGATGGCATAACGCCAGATCTGATAATAAATCCTCATGCTATCCCGAGCAGGATGACTGTCGGCCATGTTATTGAGATGATAGGCGGTAAGGTCGGGGCTCTTGAGGGGAGAACCGTGGACGGAACTCCCTTTTCGGGTGAGTCAGAGAAAGTTCTGAGAGAGTTGCTGGTCAAAAACGGCTTTAAGCATAATAGCAAAGAAGTGATGTATGACGGCGAGACCGGGAAAATGATAAACGCTGACATTTTTGTGGGTTGCATTTACTATCAGAAGCTGCATCATATGGTTTCGGGAAAAATGCATGCCCGCTCGCGCGGCCCGGTACAGATATTGACGAGACAGCCGACCGAGGGGAGGGCCAGAGACGGCGGATTGAGGTTTGGAGAAATGGAGAGAGACTGCCTTGTGGGACACGGTGCATCCATGACAATAAAGGATCGTTTGCTGGAAGAATCCGACTTAACTGTACAATATGTATGCGAAAATTGTGGGCACATTGCTGTAAAAACCAGAAAGGGTTTTCTGAAATGCCCGGTATGTGGTGATGATGCATCTATTCATCCTGTGGAGATGAGTTATGCATTCAAGTTACTGCTTGAAGAACTCAAATCACTGGTTATGGAACCAAAGTTGAGGCTAGGTGGGCTTGTATGAGGGATGAAAAATGAGGACAAATACGCCAAAAAAGATAAATTCCATTCAATTCGGTTTGCTTTCTCCAGAAAGAATAAGGAAGATGTCGGCTACACGTATAATTACGCCGGATACATATGATGAGGACGGCTTCCCGATAGAAATGGGTCTGATGGATCCCCGCCTGGGGGTAATAGAGCCCGGACTGAGGTGCAAGACATGTGGGCAGCGTGTTGGTAAGGAAGGATGCCCGGGCCATTTCGGTCATATTGAACTTGCAATGCCTGTTATCCATGTAGGATATGTCAAAACAATTTTGGGTATACTCCGTTCCACGTGCAGGGGATGCGGACATCTGCTGGTAGACGAAAAACAAAAAAAGGGGTTAAAAAGAAGGTATAAAACCATCGTGGAAAGCGGGCAATCAACCGGTGCTTTTTCAAAGGAAGTGATCGTACTGGCAAGGAAATCCAACAAATGCCCATACTGCGGAAGGCCCAATCTTAGCGTTGAACTGGACAAACCGACGACCTTCAGGGAAGAAGGGCATAAGATGACTCCCGCCGAAGTAAGGGAATGGCTGGAGAAAGTCAGCGATGCCGAAGAAGAGGACTTATATTTGTTTGGAATAAATCCAAAGGCTGCTCGCCCGGAATGGATGGTTCTTACGGTTCTGCCCGTTCCGCCCGTCGCTACGCGTCCCTCGATCACCCTTCAGACAGGAGAACGGAGCGAGGATGACCTGACCCATAAACTCGTTGATATCATAAGAATTAATCAGCGTTTGCAGGAGAACAGAGATGCAGGAGCACCCCAGCTTATTGTGGAAGACCTGTGGGAATTGATCCAGTATCACATCACCACTTATTTCGATAACCAAACAGCAGGGATTCCGCCGGCACGCCACCGAAGCGGCAGGGCTCTAAAAACGCTTGCTCAACGATTGAAAGGAAAGGAAGGACGCTTCAGGTCAAATTTGTCCGGCAAGAGGGTTAATTTTTCCGCAAGAACGGTGGTTTCCCCAGACCCAAATCTTAGCATAAATGAGGTGGGTGTTCCAATAAAGATGGCAAGAGAACTCACGGTTAAGGTGAGGGTAAATTCGTACAACATTGATGAAGTCAGAGAACTGGTAAAGAGAGGACCGTCTCCAGTTCCTCCAAAGGGCAAGATCTACATGCCGGGAGTAAATTACATAATAAGGCCGGACGGGAGGCGAATAAAAGTTACAGAGGAGAATGCTTCCACTGTCGCCGAAAGGATAGAAATAGGGTCAATTGTGGAAAAGCAGCTGGATGATGGTGATATCGTTCTTTTTAACAGGCAGCCCTCATTACACAGGATGTCAATGATGGCTCACAAGGTCAGAGTTCTTCCATATAAAACTTTCCGTATAAATCTTGCCGTATGCCCGCCGTATAACGCAGATTTTGATGGAGATGAGATGAACCTACACGTTTTACAGTCAGAGGAGGCGAGAGGGGAGGCTGAAGTCCTCATGAAGGTTCAGGAAAATATACTTTCCCCGAGATTTGGAGGGGTTATAATCGGGGCAATACACGACCACATAACTGGCTGTTTTCTCCTGACATACATGGACAGAACATTTAGCAAAGATGAAGCTATCCGCATTCTTTCCGCTGCCGGCTATACCAAAAAGATAAAAAACAAGATGAGCGGGAAGGAGATATTCAGCAAGATATTGCCGGATGAATTAAATCTTGAATATAAGGCTCAAGCGTGTATAAATTGCGGTGAATGTCTGAAGGAAAAATGCCCGTACGACAGTTACGTTGTTATAAAAAATGGTGTCCTAGAGAAAGGCGTGATAGATGAGAAGAGCATAGGGGCATTTAAAGGAGTGATATTGGAACATATAGCACGAGAATATGGTATGGATGCAGTCCGGGAGTTTATAGACAAAGTTACAAAACTGGGTATTGCATCAATAACCACAATAGGCTTTACAACAGGCATAGATGATGAAGATATGCCGGAGGAAGCCAATATGCAAATAGATGAGCAGTTGGCAAAGGCAAGAAATAAAATCGATCAATTGATAAAGGCATACAATAACGGTGAGCTGGAAGAAATTCCTGGAAGGAGTTTGGAAGAAACACTGGAAATGGAGATAATGCGTGTTACGGGCAGGGCAAGAGACCAGATGGGGGAGATCGCAGGTCACCATCTCGGTATGGGGAATTCTGCCGTAATAATGGCAAAATCCGGTGCCAGAGGTTCAATGCTTAATCTTTCACAGATGGCAGGATGTGTTGGACAGCAGGCGGTTAGAGGGGAGAGAATACATCGCGGGTATAAAGAAAGAACACTGCCTCACTTCAAAAGGGGCGATCTGGGGGCCAAAGCAAAAGGTTTCGTATCGAGCAATTACAAAAAAGGTCTTACCCCAACGGAATATTTCTTCCATTCCATGGGCGGAAGAGAAGGGCTTGTTGATACTGCAGTAAGAACGTCACGTTCCGGATATATGCAACGTCGTCTAATAAACGCACTGGAAAATCTTAAATTGGAAAGCGATGGGACTGTAAGAACTACATATGGCGATGTAGTCCAGTTCAGTTATGGCGAGGACGGCGTTGACCCGACCAAAAGCATTCGCGGTGAAGCGGTAGATATTGACCACATCATCAGGGAGGTGCTCTAAAATGGCAAAGAAAGACACAATGATTGCTCTTACCAAGAAGGGTATATCCAAAGAGATTGCAAAAAAGCTGGCACAACATTTTACCATATCCTCATTAAAAAAAGCTGGTTTGGATGATATATGCAAATTGAGATTTAAGAAGAAAGACGCACAGGATATACTTAACAAAGTTGGTATAATGGCAAAGACAGCAAAAGCCAAGAAAGGAAGAAAAGAGGTCATAAACAAGTTTTCGAAGATAAAGGGTATAGGCCCTTCAAAGGCAGAAGCTCTTTATGAGGCCGGTTTTAGAAGCATGCTTGAACTGAAATTGCAGCCTATAGAAACAATAGCAAAAGTAAAGGGTGTGGGCAAAAAATATGCAACTATAATAAAAAATTATTTAACTCCTTCGAGGGAAGAAGCATTAAAAGAATTTTCGAAGATAAAGGGTATAGGCCCTTCAAAGGCAGAAAAATTATTAGATGCCGGATACCGAAGTAAATTAGATATGAAGCTTGCATCAGAAAGAGAATTGAAAAGTATTATAGGAAGTGCCGCCTCAAAAATAAAAAAGGATTTGGGCTCTATCGATGTACGGGGCATATTGGCGAAGGCGGAGAATGTTCCTCCCCCGACAATAGAGGAGCCAGAAAAAAATGAGACATTGAGAAAAGAAATACATACCATATTGGAATCTAGTGGAGAATTTTTGCCCCGTTCTATAACAGATGGGATTATAGAGAAAGTTGTTGACAAAGACCTGCCGAAAAAAAAGTTAGAATATCTGGTGAATAAAGTCGTTGATGATTATACCAGTGTATTGATGGATCCCTTAGAGGCTTGCGGAATAGTGGCCGCTCAATCCATCGGCGAGCCGGGAACTCAGATGACAATGCGTACATTCCACTATGCAGGAGTGGCAGAAATAAACGTTACACTTGGGCTGCCCCGCCTGATAGAAATTGTCGATGCCAGAAAAAAACCCTCGACACCAATGATGACGGTATATCTGGAAGGGGCATGCAAAATTAATCGAGATATGGCCAAGAAAATAGCAAATAAAATAGAAATCACCCGCCTTATCAATGTCGCAGAGGTGAACACAGATCTGGGAAATATGATGATCGTCGTAAAGCCAAATAAAAAAGCCATTGAAAGAAAGAACATAACGATTGATGATATCGAGAAGAGATTGAAGTCTTTACGAAGGACAAAGATAAGACAGACAGGGGATGTGATTGAAGTGGCTCCAACCGGGGAGGAGACGTACCGTGAATTACAGAGAATAAACGAAGAAATCAAAAATATAAAGATAAAGGGAATTGACGGAATAAAAAGGGCCATAATAAGGAAGGAAAAAGGTGAGTATATAATCTATACGGAAGGTAGCAACTTTGAGAAAGTACTGGCTATAGAGGGCGTAGATAAAACCAGAACGACCACGAACGACATCTATGCCATATATACTGTTCTGGGAGTTGAGGCGGCGAGAAATGCGATTATACACGAGGCATATAATACGCTTCAGGAGCAAGGGTTGAACGTTGATATACGCCACATAATGCTTGTTGCGGATACGATGACAGCAGATGGAACAATTCGCTCCATAGGCAGGCAGGGCATCAGCGGAGAAAAAAGTTCGGTCATTGCAAGGGCTGCTTTCGAAATTACGGTAAACCATTTACTGAGGGCTGCAAAGAGGGGAGAAATAGACGAATTGAGAGGAGTGGCGGAGAATATCATAGTTGGCCAGCCAATAAAATTAGGAACGGGTTCAGTTGAACTTTCTGTTGATGTAAGTAAAATGGGTAAAGGTGAGTAATATGGATATTGCAAAAGAGTTGAGT
Source organism: Candidatus Thermoplasmatota archaeon (assembly GCA_034660695.1). Taxonomy (NCBI): domain Archaea; kingdom Methanobacteriati; phylum Thermoplasmatota; species Thermoplasmatota archaeon. The sequence goes on from JAYEJS010000038.1 coordinate 8,543, forward strand.
AGGGTTTTATCTACAGGTAAAGTGCGTATGGGCTTTAAGGAAGCAATGAAGACGAATGATGCAAAGATGTTTATAGTTTCAAATGACTGCCCTATGAAAAAGGAGGTTATGGAACTCGCAGGAGATGATACACCAGTGTTTATCTATAATGAGAATAGTACAGAGCTTGGGAGCATATGTAAAAAACCTTTCAGTATCTCCGTTATGACAGTGGTGGATACGGGTACGTCCAACATAATGGAACTAGGGAAATAAATGAAAATAACATTATCAAATGAAGAAATGCGTTATATCGTACTTGCAGAGGATATAACAAGAGCACCTATCATAGACTGTGTGGAAAAGGAAAACAGGGTAACCTTTATAGTTGAAAAAGGAAAACTGGGCAAGGCTATCGGGAAAAATGCCAAGAACATAAAAAATCTTGAAAGTAAGCTTAAGAAAGAAGTGAAATTTGTTGAATACGATACTGATAAAAAAGTATTCATCACAAATTTATTCAAACCGTACAAACTTGATGAGATAGTCGTGATGGAAGGCGAGGACGGTACGATAGTAAATGTTACAATAACCCAGGGAGATAAAGGAAAAGCCATTGGGAAAAATGGGAGGAACATAAACATTCTGAGGGATATAGCAAAACGTCATCACGATATAATCCAATTGAAGATTTTATAACTATGAGATTTCTCTGTGACCAGATGCTTGGCACTCTTGTAAAGTGGTTGCGTATCATGGGGCATGATACGGAATATGCAAGAAATGAAAACGATGATGAGCTTATTAAAAAAGCGTATGCCGAGGAAAGAGTTTTGATAACGCGTGATAAGCAGTTATCTAAAAGATATAAAAATTCAGTATTAATAACGAGTACAGAACTTAAAGACCAGATAAAAAAAGTGATTGAAGCGATGGATATTAGAATAGAAGAAAAAGATATGCTCAGCAGGTGTACTTTATGCAATGTTCCCGTGATAAAAATAAGTAAAGAGGAAGTCGTTAAAAAAGTGCCGCCATATGCCCATAAAACACACGACAATTTCTGGATTTGCCCAAAATGCAATCGCGTCTATTGGCTCGGCACCCACTGGGAGAACATGAAACAATTTATAGAAAAAATAAGGGATCGCGGATAAAGCAGGTGGCGGTCTTCCCGCAGATTTTACAACCTTTTTATTCCAATACTTATCTTCTCCCCGTCAATATTCCACTCCTTGACCATATCGCCTGAAACATTGCCAAATATCAAATTTTGGGAGCGGGTTTCTTTTTTGATATATTCCTTCCAACCCTTAACCCTTCCCTCACTTATTCCTATTACTGAAACTATTCTATCTTCCATATTCATATTCATATCTTTTCTCATCTCCTGTATCCTTCTCACAATTTCTCTAGAAAAACCTTCTGCAATAAGTTCTGGAGTTTGCCTTGTATCCAAGATAACACTGTCTTTATTACTCCCTCCAACTGCGAAACCCTCTTTTTCCTTCTCCTCTAGCAGATAATCTTCCCTGCCCAAGATATATTCTTTTCCGTCCACTTCCACTTTCATATTCTCTATTTTATCTGGTGGAGTTTTCTTAATAATAGATGCAACGTATGATGCTTTATCTTTAAATTCGGGCCCGAGAGAAGAATAATTTGGCCTAACCGCTTTCTCCACAAACGGAGCAATGCTGTCAGAAAATTCCACCTTCTTAACATTTATTTCGTCTCTCAATATATCTGACAGACCGGATATGTCATCACTGGTCACGATAACGGCTCTGGGGAGAGGGTATCTGAGTTTTATTCCTTCTTTTGCCCGTAACGAACGAGCTAATTCCGTTATCTCTCTAACTTTATCCATTTTTCTTTCAAGCTCTTCGTCTATTACTTCCTCATGGCAGACCGGATAATCGCATAAGTGAACGCTTTCTCCTTCGCCGATGCTATGATAAATTTTCTCGGATATGAATGGAACAAAAGGTGCGATAAGTTTTGATAATGTCATAAGTAATTCATATATTGTTGAATAACCTGCAAGTTTATCGACAGTTTCTTCCTCGAGCCAGAACCTCTTTCTGGAATTTCGTATATACCAGTTGCTAACGTCCTTTATAACAAAGTCTTCTATGTCTCTGGCTGCCTTATGCAATTCAAAATTTTCAATTTTTTCAGTCACATCCCTGATTAGATTGTGTAGTCTGGAAAGAATCCATTTGTCCAATAACCCTCTTTTCTCAAATGCCACTTTTTTTGTCTTGTAATCAAAGTTGTCTAGTGATGAATATGTGAAGTAAAATGAATAGATATTCCACACGGTCATCAAAAATTTTCCAAGTGAATCCCTTACAACCTGCTGGTAAAAACGCTTTGGCGACCACGGGGCCGATGCAGATACGAGATACCATCTCATCGCATCTGCGCCTTCCCTGTTAAATATCTCATTTGGTTCGATGTAGTTTCTTGCTTTTTTGGACATTTTCTGTCCTTCCTTGTCCAGTATATGTCCTAAGGAAAGAATTTTTTTGTATGATATATCGTCAAAATTGAGCGTTGAGACGGCAAGCAGTGAGTAGAACCATCCTCTGGTTTGATCTATCGCTTCGCATATGAAATCGGCAGGAAAATTATCCCTGAATTTTTCTTGGTTTTCAAATGGATAATGCCATTGTGCAAAGAACGCAGAGCCGGAATCATACCATGCATCTATGACTCCTTCTTCCCTTTTCATTTTTTCCTCGCATTCCGGACATTTGACTTCCAATTTATCCACAAATGGCCTGTGCAGGTCGTATTCCTCTGGAAAATTTTCTGATAAATTCCTAAGTTCTTCGACGCTTCCGACACAAATTTCATTTCCGCACTTCTTGCATTCCCATATCGGCAATGGTGTTCCCCAATATCTTTCTCTAGAAAGGGACCAATCCCTCACATCTTTAATGAATTCCCCAAACCGCCCATGTTTTAGGTACCCGGGATGCCATGATATTTTTTCATTGTTTTTTACGATTTGCTCCCTCAATTCTGACATTTTTATAAACCATGACTCGATCGCATAGTAAATCAGGGGGGAATCACAACGCCAGCAAAACGGGTACTGGTGCGTATATTTCTGGACCGACATTAAGAGTTCTCTGCTCCTTAAATCTTCTATTATGCTTTCATCTGCATCTTTCACAAACATCCCTGCCCATTTTTCCACTTCTGGCGGAAATGTCCCGTCCTGCCGGACCAGCTGCACAACGGGCAGATCGTATTTCTGCCCCACCTCATAATCTTCCTCGCCGAATGCAGGGGCGATATGGACTATGCCCGTCCCTTCATCCATAGAGACAAAATCCGCACCTATCACACGCCAGCAATCCTTATCAGGGTTTGCATATCTGTAAAGGGGCTCATATTTCATACCGATCAACTCCTCCCCTTTCCACCCGTCCAGAATTTTGTATTCCTCTCCTTTTAGCAAAACTTCTGCCCTCTCCTCTGAAAGGATGAGTTTTTCTCCTTCATATTCAATTTTGATGTACCATTCATCTGGATTTACTGCCAAAGCCACATTTGATATGAGTGTCCATGGCGTGGTTGTCCATACAAGGAAATAGCCATCTTTCCCTTCGACTCTAAATTTTATGAAAATGGATGGGTCAGTGACTTCCCTATATCCCTGTGCCACTTCATGAGATGAAAGTGTTGTACCGCATCTCGGGCAGTATGGAGTGACCCTGTATCCCCTGGATAGTAATCCTTTCTCCCACGCCTTTTTGAGAGACCACCAGACAGACTCGATGTAGTCATTTTTTAGCGTTATGTAAGGATTACCCATATCTATCCAGAAGCCTATGCGCTTTGTCATTTCCTTCCATGCTTCCTCATATCTAAAAACGCTTTTTTTGCATTCATCGTTGAATCTTTTTATACCATATTCCTCTATCTCCTGCTTATTTTTTAATCCAAGAGATTTTTCGACCTCTATTTCAACGGGTAATCCGTGAGTATCCCATCCCGCCTTCCTTTCTATGTAGTAACCGTTCATCGTTTTGTAACGCAATATGACATCCTTCATCGTTCTCGTCAGCACATGCCCGGGGTGGGGAAGCCCATTCGCGGTGGGCGGCCCTTCAAGGAATACAAATTTCTTTCCACCTTTTCTGAGTTCCAATACCTTCTCAAATATATTGTTTTCTTCCCAAAAATTGATTATATCCTGTTCAACTTTCGGGGGATCGTATCTTTCCTCTGTCGAATGTGCTTTGTCGTTACCCATTATGGGGTGATAAGGTGAGGTAAGTTAAAATATTTTTGATGGGAAAAGGCTGGTATAAAAATCAGAATCAACCGTATCTCCCATCGTTTGAGACAAGTTTTATAAATAAAAACTTCTTTCTTTATACTACGCAAGGTGAGCTAATGGATAGAAAGGACAGAATTGTAGTTCTTGTTGGAATAGTCATTCTTATAATCGCCATTATCGGCGTCCTATATCACGAAAAAGAGTATACAGAAGCTGAGCGGACTGTGGAGAAATATGCATACAACGTTGACTGGAACGAAAAAACGGTAGATTTAAGAGAGGAAGGATATGTTGCGAAAGGCAAGACAACAAATTACACATATTCCATAGATCGCAGCGGGCTGACACAAATTGAATTCAAACTGGAATGGAGTGATAATTTGGCCCGCGGGTTTATAATCCCGTGGAACTGGTCTGATACAATGGATATGAGGATTTCTGCACCAAGCAGTTCCATAAAATTCTCGGGACCGAGTTCCGCAAGTGGCTCGAGCAGCCCTCTGGTAGTCAAGGCAGTGATAGGAGATGTACCCCATTCAATGCAAATAGATGCAGCCAATGAAACCGAAGTATACGAAATTCTCAACTCAGAACATATAAGCGAGGAAGGAAAAGGGTCATGGACTGCAGATATAGATATAACCACGAAGCCATTCCTGCTCGACCGGGGGAATGATTTTACACTATGCGTTACTTATACTTACTACGAGCCCGTGATTACCAAGGTTAAAGTTAGCTGATTTTGTACCTCAGGAATGCAGCAATACCCCCCAAGGCGGACAGCTTTTCCCCCCCCTCATGCATATCGCTTATTGTATATACTTTTGCCCCCATATTCTCTGCTATCTCAAGTAAATCTTCCTTGTCCCTCAACATTTTGGTTAAAATAAGAATTTTTTCAGCAGCTCCAGATTTAACTGCCCCCTCAACCTCCTTTTCTCCGTATGTTACAGGCCCGTCTTTCGATATCTCTTCAAGGAGCTTTTCGACAAGCCTCGATTCTTTTGCCAGCGCGGATTCCTCAACAATCCTTTCCACAATCCCCCTGTTTATTGCCTCTTTCACCCCTGTCATTCCTGCATGCCCTGTTCCGTCAACGATACAATTTTCGATTTTTTCTCTTTCCTTGATAAATGAAACAAAATTTTCTTTGGCAAAGCCAGGACCAACTATCACAATCGGAAGATCAAATTCTTTAATTTTTGATAGAATCTCCCCATAATATTCTTTCCTGTTGTCCTTGCTTTCATAAAATTTTCCCGTACGCCCCGAATATATGTCGGCTATTTTTTCCATGCCGTACTGGTGTATTACCGCTATGGTGGCTGTTTCATCGTCCATTGAAAGAACAACAATAGATGGCTGCCTGCTTGCTTTGACGGCCTCGTCCAATCTTTTCAGATGATACCCCTTCCAGTCTTTTTTTATTTTTATTTCGCTTCCAGGTTTTAGATTCAGCGTATGATGCTTTCCTATGTCCTGGATTCCTCCTTCAATAATTCCCTGCACCCTGAGACGGTCGGAAAACTTCTGGAAAGACACTCCTTTAACTCTTATGGTAAGATACATCCCTTCTTTTTCTCCCTTTCCCTCTCTTTTTTTATCGTCAGATTGTTTTTTTGTCCTGTACGTAAATGCAGATGCCAGATCACCTTCCTCAATCAGGTTGTAGAGATGCCAGCAATCATCCGTATTCTGTACGAGCACTTTTATTTCCCCGTCCTTGAGGTTTTTGTATATTATCTTCATAACCTTTCCTCTTTTATTCTTATGCTTCCGGGCGGCAAAACCCGCTGCACTTCCTCTATATCAGCACCAAATTTTTTTGCAAGGTATCGTGCAATCTTGTTCTTATCCTCTTCGCCATGCCCGATGATTACCCATCTGTCGGCCCATTTTTTGACAGCTGAAGGCACCCCTCCCATAATTTTTTCATATCCCATTATGCTTACCTCCCCAACGGCAATTTCAACAGGACATTTAACGTAATTTCTTTTACCCCTTATAACGAATGCTCCCTTCGGAAGATGTTCCCCAGACTCGGGGGTCTTTGACACCTGCTCGGGGTTCACCCAATATGCACTACCGCTTGCAAACTGATTCCACGCCTTTGAATACGAAAGGGCAAACTGACAGGCTTCATTGAGCGTGCGTTCCGATATTGGGAGGGAATTTTCCTCCACATCTCTGGCCTTAACTATACAGGACGGAGCTCCGTGAACGGTTGCATGAACATACCTATCGCCGCTTTCCAGATATTTTTTCACAATTTTTTCATTTGAAGAGGCATCCCTGCCGCACAAAATCAGATTGCCGTCGGACGAGATAAACCACCTGTAGTTTTCAAACCAGAACTTTTTTGTGGCTTTCTTTTCTTTGCTCGTGCGTATATCACTTTTAATTTTAAGTTTCTCTAATTTCTGGACTGTTTTATCCATGGCTTTTTTTGCACCATTTATTTTCTCTCTCACTTTTTTGTCGATTTTATATTTTTCATTTGCATTCTGGGCAACATTTTTTCTCATATTCATAGTTACCTCAACTTTTTTATTATTGTATATAAGCTCTAGAACCACGTTCGGATAGGAATAACTTTTTACAAATTTTCCTCTATTTTCTTCATCAACTCCTTTTTCCATTCTTTCAAGTATTTCTTTGCACAGGTTGTAATTTGCATATATGGCATCCCCCTCTTCTTTCTTTTTTTCGGCCTCCAATGCAAACTTTTTTATCGCCTCCTTTTGCTGTTCTATCTGTCTTAGCAGCCTATTTTGCTCTTCTTTTAATGCATACTCTTTTTTATCGGAAAAATTTTTAAAAAAGAATTCGTCGAGGGCGCTGCTAAAATTATCAATTTTTTTTGTGTCATAATTACTGTATTCCTTAATCAGAAATGGGAGAACATCCAAATCTATTTCTTTAACCGCATCCTTAACTATAACCGGCTCAAATCTTTTTTCTCTGAAACGGCTCAGAACCGCCTCCATGGCGTCATATAACCTTCTAACTTTCCCTTCCTCCATCCCATCTGATGGTATATTTTTATTTATGCATGCCATGTCGCATATTTCCTCACCCCATTTCCCCGGGATATTTATACCCGTTACCAATGTTCTTATAACGTCCTTATCACTTTTTTTCAATGCATCAAAAAAATCCGCAAATTTCATGTCAAAAGGATTGTTCCTTTTAGGAGGAAACAAATATTTCTTTCCTGGCCTTATCTCCCGGTGAGACCAGGACTGGAATTTCATCGGCAGCACTATGCAGCCGTTACTATCAACCAGAATAATGTTGCCATATGAAAATAATTCAATCACGAGGCTGTAGGAATTGCTGAAAGTTATTACAACAATTCTATCGAAATCGTTCTGATTTATTGAGGTTATTTTTTTATTATTGAGATATTTTCGCAATGTCATGGCAAAGGTCGGAGGATGTCCTTTCCTCCCTTCCCTGTGCTGTGTTATAAACATCCATTTTCCATTTTTTATGAATAAGTCTACGTTTCCTTCCTTTCGTATCCTGATGATGATTTTATCGTCTTCCCGATATATTTTACCTATCCACCCACCTATCAATTCCTGCATTTCCGAAACAATTGCAAATATATCGAAACTATCCATCCGTTCTTTCACACAGACAAATATGGTTATCCCTTAAATTTTTTTACTAAAAATTCATACATTATCATGGATAGAATTCTTGAATTAAAAAACAGGGTGTCAACTTTTGTTAATGAGAGGGAATGGAAAAAATTTCACAACCCAAAAGATATAGCCATATCCATTTCAATTGAATCCGCAGAACTCCTGGAAAATTTTCAGTGGAGAAACAATGAAGAAGTCGATGCCATGCTCAAAAACGCGGAATATTTCAACAATATAAAGGAAGAAATGGCCGATGTGCTGATTTATCTTATAATATTATCAAACAAACTTGAAATTGATTTGATAGAGATCGCATTCAAAAAACTAAGGAAAAATGAGAAGAAATATCCGGCTGATAAGTTCAAGGGAAAAGCCCATTAGAACCCCTTTCTTCAAAAGAAAGGTGTTTCATCCCCAAAGAACTTTTTTCTGCCAGCGATTTTCCAAGAGCCCTTTTTCTTCAAAAGAAAGGTGTTTCATCCCCAAAGAACTTTTTTCTGCCAGCGATTTCTTAAAGGGCTGTTTTCATTTTTTTTCATGGTTTTTTATGTAGTAAATGTAAATTATTACGAAAAGAATTATAATAATGCCAATAGGTATCGCTATGAATGCGGATGTAGGGCTTTTGCTATCATGTCTCCCGGATAAAAACACTTCTTCTGTTTGGCTATCAAGTGCGTATATATGACCTCCCGCTCCCACGAATACGTTTCCACTGTTTATGCATGGATTCGACAGCATCGGCGTGGCGATGTAATTGTAGACATTTCTTTCCATAGAATACAATGGGGAGAAAGACCACGCAATTCCTCCGTTTGTTCTGTTAATGGCGTATAAACTCCCATCATCAGCCCCGAAGAAGACATGCTCTCCATAAATTTTTGGAGATGAATGAATGGCCGCCTTGCACGTAAAAACCCAGTCTAGTTTTCCATTTTTTGCATCCAAAGCGTAAAAGTTATTGTCCATGGAGCCGAAGAATATATGGTTACCATCTGCAGCAGGAGTTGTGTCGATTCCCCAGCCAGCTGTGTATTTCCATTTTAAGTCCCCATTACCTGCATCAAGTGCATATAAATTGCAATCCCAGCTCCCGAAGTATACCGTTTTGTCCTCAACATTTGGCCGCGACGTAATAACACCACCTGATTCAAATGTCCAGAGTGTTTTCCCATTTTTGGCATTGATACAGCAGCATTTCTTTCCAGACGCTACATAAACTTTTCCATCTACAACGTCTGAAGGATATGATGTGCCATTCAATTTTACGGACCAAATCTTTTTTCCGTTATCTGATGAAAGGCAGTACACATTTCCGTCTTCGCATCCTGCTATTACCGAATCACCATAAATGACAGGTTGGGATGAAATATCTGCCTCATAACTCCATTCCACATCGCCGTGCGTATTCAGGGCATATAGCCCCCTATCCGTTCCAACAAAAACTTTTCCTTTGCAATATGACGGGGTGGATACTTTTTCCCCCATAACCCTATTCCACAAAAGATTGCCGCTTTTGCTGTCAAATGCATATAATTTTCCGCTGCTTGCTGCCATGTAAACTGCATCTTCATTTCCAGTGCCAGATGCAACCTCAAAATTGGTTCCCTCCATATTGTATTCCCACAGCACTTCTGCTTTTTCTCCTTTCGAAAGCGATGGCTGGTATATAAATTCAGGGGATGTAGAGGGAATTCCGTAAAGGCATACCCACCCGGCAGGCGGGACATCGGCAACACCCCTCAGATTTGATTTTAAGGAAGATGTGTTCCATAACTCTCCATGAGGATTCCCCCAGAACGCCCACATCGCATTTTGTGAAAGAAGATAGCTGTCAGTGAGTTTGCAGTCGGTGGAAAATTCGGATATCGGTGGATTGGACATGAGATTTTTTACTGCGTCTACATCAATTTTCCCATAATTTTCATTCCCGAATTTCTCAAATTTGATATCCCTATCTGAGGGATAATATCTCAGCGTATAATATTCATAGCCAGAAGTATTGAAAAGCATACTGATGACCCTGAACATCGCACCTTTTATACTTCCAAATCTCAACTGCTCTCTTCTCACCGACGGATCCATCGGATTGTTTGCAGACCAGTAAAAACCATTTTTTGTTCGCCACACGGCACTTTCGTAAAGCCCAAGTTCTAAACGGGCAATCTCACCGTTTTTTGTATCTCCGATAAGCCATACAGCATTCATAACGCCGTTGTTATCCGTCCTCATGTATTTGATAACATTATCTATACTTTCCCCATACTGAAGGGCGCTTCTGGCTCTTACTGCCAAAGGCAAACCTTTCTTCCATAACCCCTGGGGGCATGTCGTCTCAATAAAAATGATGCCTTTGTCATTTTGATAGTAGTCCTCATCACTCCATATGTAGCCCGGGGATGTACCCATTATGATCCGGTTGCCCTGCGACGGGACAATATCCAGTATGACATTCCACCTCTGGGCTATATAGTAAGTATACCACCACCCTCCGCACCATACAGAATCAGTGGCCACGACCTGCCCGTTAGTTGTGGCATCTCCCGTGGCAATAAATCCATTGCAGTGGTGTACTGGAGGCGAGCTGATAATTGAGAAAATGAACTCGTTTTCTTTATTTTCCAGTTCTGGAGCGACCCCGAGCAGGTCATAAAACAGGGTACGGAGTGGATGAATATTCTTATGCGGGTTTACAAGAATGGACATCAGTTCATACATTTCGTTAAGTGTGAGGACGTCCTCATATGAAACTGCTTCCCCAAACATCTTGCCGCCTCTACTTGAAACAGCGTCTGCTATACCTTTTATCTCCGCCTTATATTCGGGAGGGTAATAATCCCAGAAAATATTCATTGCTTTGTTCCTGCAATAATTCCACCAGATGCTGGAGATTTTCTCATATCGGGGAGATGTCTGGTTTATCGGAATATATTTTATAACAATCGGGCAGTTGTGGATTATATTGCTCCATCTGTACATCATGTCCATAATTTCTGGATAAAGGATGTAACCGTGCTGATAACCCCGCTCGTAAGCATCCCCTTCTATGTGTACATAAATCAGCCCCTGCACATTATACCTGTACCCCTTTCCGTAAGAGGCGGCATTCTCAGAAACGGTGGGAATATAATCACTCGAAAAATTAGGCGGATCATTTGGCAGGGCATATGCAAATGTCGGCATCAAAATGACGGCAATGATGAGGAGAGTTATCCATTTCATTAATACTGCATCGGAAAGCAATAAAAATATTCTTCGATTTGAAATATTGGCTTTTTATGAATGCTTAATTTCCAGCATCAGTAGGGGCAGAAGACGCAGGTGTCAAATTTACAATGTACACTTCTACCTTATTATCTGCAATAACGCCTCCCGCATTTCCATAATACGCCCCTGCTGTGATTGTATATGGTGTTCTTAATCCTACAGAAAATGAATTCCATTTCCATTCGTAAGGAGGATTATACAATACCGCTCTCGCTTCATAATCGTACATTTTTTCACTTGCCAAATAGAAATCTACCCTGTTCACGTCCTCCATGGAGTCATTAACTTCTGCAATTACAGTTATGCTTCCTAAAATTAATGTTTTTCCTGTCGGCATTATTTCTCTATCAAAGAGGTAAAGATAATTACTGGGTCTTATTATCTTTATTCTTTCTGGAGGAGGATAATCTGCACATTTTATAAGCCATATCCGTTCATCTACCTCTGCTGTTCCGTTTTCTAAGAACACATCATAAGAACCACCTGCCAAGATATAAGTTCCGTTATCATATATGCAACCATGAATAAAGTCCCCGAATCTTCTTCCAAAGCTTTTATTCCATATTTCATTACCTTGCTTGTCTATTTTCAGAAGCCAGCCATCGGTAAAGCCGACATCGTAGGTGCCTGTACAACCTGCAAGTACATATCCATCTTCTATTTCAGTTATATCCGAAAATCTTTCCACATCCCCTCCTCCATAAGTTTTATTCCATACTTCATTTCCCTGATTGTCCACTTTAATCAACCATCCAGAAGGTATCGCTCCGACTGTATTCCCACAAACTATATACCCATTACCAACTTTGATGATTCTTGTAGCCCATTCCATGTCTCCATAGTCATATGTTTTATTCCATACTTCATTTCCATTTTCATCTATTTTAATAAGCCATGCATCCCAACTCTTTTCCTTTCCATATGAAGCGGTTACTCCACATATAAGGTATCCATCTTCTGTTTTTAATATATCCTCTCCTCCATCATAGTCTTCTCCTCCATAAGTCTTATTCCATATTATATTTCCATCTTCATCTATTCTGATGACCCAGATATCACCGTCTCTATTTCCAGAAGAACCAACAATAGCGTATCCATCATTCGTTTTGATTATATGTTTTCCAAAATCATCTCCTTCTCTCCCATATGTTTTATTCCATAACTCATTCCCTTGCTCATCTGTTTTTACAATCCAAACATCAACTCCTCCGTTTCCATATGACATAGTATAGCCGCATATTGCATATCCATTCTCCGTTTTTACAAGAGACAAACCAACATCTTCTCCATTTCCTCCATAAGTCTTATTCCATATTATATTTCCATTTTCGTCAATTTTTAGAAGAAAAACATCTGATTCGCTCCAGCTTGTATTTTGTGCCATACATCCTCCCATAATGGCATAGCCTCCATTCACTTTTATGATGCCAAATGCTTCTCCAGCAAAATTTTCATATATTTTGTTCCACTCACCGTTGCTGGGCATTTCAATATTATCAGATGATTCATTTATATCTAGGCTTTTAACATTTAAAAAAAGGATAATGACGGCCAACACAGTTATTACGGGAAATATCGACACTATCTTCATTTTTATCATTTTTTATCCCCTTTCTTTATAAAAAGTTTATCAAAAGAAAGAAGAGAGAAAGAAGAAATTAGGAAAATACACCTTCGTCATACCAGACATCAACATAGCTGCTATGGTATACGTCCTTCGGGTATACTCTATGATCTGTAGAAGTATCATGGCTATCTAAGTTTATTGTATTCCCCGAGGCATACATATACCCTGCCCACACCAGTTCTGCACAGTAATACCAACCAGATCGACTATTTGACGAACCATCAACTTGCTTATCTTTATACTCCCAGTAAGAAACAATATCAAAGTGTCTACCCAGTCTATTTTCCGCAAATCCAACTGCATCATTCTTTTCGTAATAGGGTCGGTCAACATAACCATATGCTACCTTAGCATATGTATCTTGTATTTCAGAAAGTGTGCTACGTTCCGCACCTCCTATCCCTCTGTCATTTAAAGATTCTTGGAGTTTTTCGTATTGACCCGTAGCATACCACCATTTCTCACCTAAATTCCAGTTCTCATAATGTGGATCAGATTGAACTATATTATACGGATAGAGTGACCTGTAAAAACAGGCATGATGCCATTCTGGTATTTGAGGTATAGGGTACCACATTTTACCAAAAACAACATCGCCGTTATTAAGGGAATATGCTTTCGCTGTTGGCATCATTGCTACTGGTATTATCAACACCCCTAAAATTGCTAGCACACCCAATATCTTCCATTTCTCTTTCATTTCATCCTCCATTTTTGACCCTCTCCGGTAGGGTTCCTTTATCATTCTGCCGGAGCCATCATATAATGAATGCAAAAGCGATATAAATAAATTACGCATAGTTGTTTATAGTTTTTTTTTGAATTTTTAATTACAAGTGACAATATACTCAAGCTGGATTAGAAAGACAATATTGTTCTCTGAGAACAATTTATATACCACTTTTGGCATAGCTATAATTATTATGACAAAACATACTTCAGTATCATTACCAAAGGGGATGCATGATGCAATAAAAAGAATAATTGGAGAAAATCCTGAGATGGGATATACAAGTGTGGCTGAATTTTGCAAGGATATACTTAGGGATAAAATAGCGGAAATGACGAACAGCAAAAGGATGTTTGGACGAGAGGTATAGTTCTTGTGAATCTTATTTTCATGGTTCCAATAGGAAACATTTCTGTTCCAGTTATGACTATCCCCTTATCTCCTTGATTCTTTTCTCCAAATCCTCTTTTAATTCATCAGATATATCCCTCTTTGTGAATATATCCGCCCTAGATGCAATCGCTATTTTTGATGCCATGACGCGGGCTATCTTTCCCCTATACTTTTTTGGCGCCTTATTTATGAATTCGTGCTGGAATATGATCCCATGCTTGGGAGGGGCGGTTCCTTCCTTAATATGTCTGAATAATGCCTTTTCTGCTCCCAACACCTGAATTGTTCCCGATGGCATTGCAGCCAGACGGTCAAGCCCCCCGGCAGATGCAATCAACCGGGCAGCTATTGCCTCTCCTACCAACCTGCTTAAATTCGGCGCTATATGCTTTATAACATTTTTTACGTATTGTTCGGTTGTGGCATTTGCCTCATGGATTTTAACAATTACCTCCGCCATCTTTTTAAGCGATTCCTCTTCCTCCCTGTCGAGATCATCGCCCTCCATTTTCCATTCGTTAATGATAACGTCTGCCAGATTTTTTCTGTCTATGTCCCCTTCAGAGAAGTATCCATACCATTCGCACAACCTTTCATTAAGTATGTTGCTGGTTTTCAAGAAATCGTCAATTGAATATATCGCCTGGGAAATTCTTCTCTCTCTTTTGCTCTGATCCGTCTTCATCTCGTGCCTTGCGAGCAGGATAGAGGCTTCCTTGAGCAACTTTTTGTCATAGCCATACGCTTCACATTCCAAGTTTATTCTGGGGACCTCCTTGCAAAGAGTGTAAATTTTTCCCAGCCTTTTTTCTTCGATAAGAGGATTATTTTCTTCAAATGATTTTTCTTCGTCCAGAATTTCTCCCTTCCTTACTGACGACAATCGTTTTGCAATCTCCTCCGCATTCTTTGGAAACAATTTTTTGTCCAATATCCCTTTTTCATCGAGAAGGAAAACACCAAACCATTCTGTTTTCAAATATTTTGCCATTATTTTAAATACAGAACCGCATTTAAAATTATGTGCCTTGAAACATCCGTGGGGCAATTAAAAATGAAAAATCCATTGATGCTCGCCTCTGGCATACTTGATATGACCAAGGAAAGCATGGAAAAATTCAGAGATGCCGGTGCTGTAGTAACAAAATCCGTCGGCATGCACGAAAGGGAGGGATACAAAAATCCTTCAGTAGTCGAGATAGAGTACGGCCTGCTGAACGCCATGGGACTTCCTAACCCTGGCATAGAATGCTACCTGAACGAAATCGACGACATAAGAATGGACAACATCATTGGCAGCATCTTCGGAAAAGATGAAAACGAATTTTCAACGGTGGCGAAAAAAATGGAGGGAAAAGTAAAGGCCATAGAGATGAACATGAGCTGTCCGCACGCCGGGAGTTACGGGACAGATTTTCCAATGGACTTGATAAGCGGGGCTGTCGAGGCAGTCAAAAAAAGCGTGACCGTCCCCGTATTCGTAAAACTTGGCACAGAAAATATCATCGAGAGGGCGGAGGAGGCGGCAAAAGGCGGGGCGGATGCAATCGTTGCTATAAATACCGTAAAGGCTATGGCGATTGATGTGGAGACCGCTATGCCGATACTGGCAAACAAAGTGGGGGGCTATTCCGGTCCGGCAATAAAACCCGTAGGAGTTAGATGCGTGTACGAGCTGGCAACCAAAATTAACATTCCTATCGTGGGCGTTGGAGGTATAATTACAGGCAGGGATGTCCTTGAATATATGATGGCAGGCGCTTCAGCTGTCCAAATAGGGAGTGGGATATACTATCAAGGAGAAAAAATTTTTGGAGAAATACGCAGCGAGCTGAAAGAATGGCTAAAGCTTCACGGGTACAGCAGGATAAAAGATATCGTTGGCATTGCGATAGGAAAATAATTAGTCAAAAATGCATATTTATCGATGCCAAATGCAGGGTTCACATCCAGTTTTCCCATTAAGTTTATATGCCGCAGACTTATGTATTATATTGATTAGCACCATACTTCCAATTCACCAAAACAGTTTGGGGGAACAGAGGTAGGCGTATTAGAATAGCTCTCTACCCCGCCTCGGTTTCCCCTTCCATGTACATCCAATGTATTTTTTGTGCTTATACTTAAAACCTTCGAAAAATTTTGAGATTGCTTGGTCGGCCAAATAAAAACATATAAATATGGCTATGATATTTTGTATATATGGCAAAAAAGAAGGACACCGGTTTTCAGTCCGCTGCCGGTTTGATACGATACTTTGAAGAAGAGAAGACGGGTGTGAAAATAGACCCGAGATGGGTAATAGTTATGAGTGTGGCAACTGCGGTTGTAGTCACTGTCCTTCGCATATTTTATCCTTCCTGAGTTACAAGCAAATATACAAAACTATTTTTATTCTGTTATATTTTCGTTTCATGCATATTGTAGACGGCAGAAAAATTGCACGGGAAATAGAGCAAGAGATAAGAGAAAGCATTGAAACAGGCAAGCCCTTTGTTGCCACGATTCTTGTTGAAGGAAGCAAAGAATCTGAATTGTATGCAAAACTTAAAGAGAAGGCATGCAAAAGAGTAGGCTTTAACTCAAAAACATTGAGATTTTCTCGGAATGCCTGTAAAGAAGAAATAATCGATGCTGTAAAGAGATTGAATGAGGACGAAGGCATACATGGGATTATGATTCAGATGCCCCTCCCGGGAATCGAGCATAATGAAGTGGTGAAAGTAATTGACCCAAAAAAAGATGTTGAAGGTGTTCACCCTTACAACATGGGAATGACGCTGTTGAATAAAGAATTTCTTGTTCCATGCACTCCTCGTGCCGTTTTAAAAATTCTGGAGCATGAAAACGTGGATGTCAAGAGTAAGGATGTTGTCATCATCAACCACAGCAATATCGTTGGAAAACCCCTTGCCGCCATGATGCTGAACAGGAATGCCACCGTTTCTGTCTGTCATGTTTATACAAAAAACTTCAAGGAATATACGGGCAGAGCCGACATTGTCGTTACAGGTGCCGGGGTGAAGGGACTTATAACTGGAGAGCATGTGAGAGATGGAAGCATTGTTATA
Organism: Candidatus Thermoplasmatota archaeon; assembly: GCA_034660695.1. NCBI lineage: Archaea > Methanobacteriati > Thermoplasmatota > Thermoplasmatota archaeon. The sequence goes on from JAYEJS010000038.1 coordinate 25,557, forward strand.
GATGTGGGGATTGTGAAGGAAGGGGGAAAGGTATACGGCGATGTTGATCTAGATTCTGTAAAAGAAAAGGCAGAAATAATAACGCCCGTGCCAGGCGGCGTTGGCCCTGTGACAATTGCCTGTATGCTGGAGAATGTGGTTAAAACTTATTGCAATAGAAAAAGTTGATAAATAAATGGGGGTTATAGAGCATGGACGGGAGAAAAGTGTACTATTCATTTCATGAGATGCCCATGGGCTACAGGGACAATTATGGAGGGGACTATGTCACGAACGCAGGGCGGCCTGGCATAAAATTCAGCAGGATAGAGGCAACCCATATGCTTATTGCGATGGCAACCCTCACCCTCGCCTTCTCATTTGCTTTCGTTCCGCATCCCCCTCTGGCGCATTTGACTTCTGCAATCAAAAATATACCGTTCTCCTTTCTCGCCATAACCACGGCATTTTTTTGTCATGAGACAGCCCACAAATACATGGGACAGAAATACGGCTACTGGTCGGAATTCAGGATGTTCCCGCAGGGCCTTTTATTTGCTTTGTTTTTGGCCGTGACGGTGGGAATTGTTTTTGCAGCCCCAGGGGCGGTTCAGATATGGGGCTCGCCGAATAGAGAAGAAAGCGGAAAAATATCCGCTGCGGGCCCTTTAACAAATATTTTGCTTTCCATATTATTTATACTGGTAGGGCTTTCTTCTGGAGGGGCTGTGGCATACATTGCCTTATTTGTGGCATACATAAATGCGTTTCTTGCGTTCTTCAATCTACTTCCTTTTGGGCCCATGGACGGACTGAAAGTGTTCAGATGGAAAAAAGAGGTATGGGGCATGCTTATCATAATCAGCATCGCCCTTTTCGTTATGTTGCTACGAATGTTTAATGTCTAAATGCCCAGCAATATGAGCCTCATAGCCCCGCCAACAGTTAATGCCATTATTACCATTATTGACATGGACTTTATCAGGTCCTTGATGTCGAGTTCTTTAAGCATTACAGCAAAAGTGGCAACGCATGGGAAGTAAACAGCAAGAATCGTCGAGGCTATTACCAGCTGCATGGTCTTCATCCCGAGAGGGAGAAGCATGCCCACCGTCAAATCCTTTCTCAAAAATCCTATTAAAAGAGCAGTGGTTGATTCTCTCGGCAACCCCAGCCATCCTTCAGTAACTGGTAAAAATATGCCGCCAAGCCACTGGAGAAAATGAATTGCATAAAGAATATTTACTACCAGCACGCCAAAGAAAAGCCATGGGATTGCATCATGTAAAAACCATCTTACACGCATCCAGGTTTTCTTCGCTACTGCCCTTGCACTCGGTCTTCTGTAAGGAGGTATTTCGAGAAATATCTCAGGGCTTTCTCCCCTCACAAATTTATTGAGTATGAGCCCGGCACCGATAAAAATTGTGAAAAGAGTGGCAAATACGATAGGAATGTATTTCGTTCCGTATGGACCGAGTATTCCAAATATCATCGCCGTCTGTGCCATGCACGGGACAGATATCGCCAGCAGCGTAGTAGAGATGAAACGCTGTTTGCAGGTTTCTAAAGTTCTTGCAGACAATGCACCTGGGACATTGCATCCCAGTCCAAGAAATACGGGGATGGTACCGTGCCCATGCATCCCCAGCTTATGGAATATGTTATCGACAAGCGTTGCCAGCCTCGGAAGATAACCGGAGTCTTCAAATACGGACAATGCAAGGTAAAAAGATACTATATAAGGAAGGACGGCGCCGAAAGGCACGTACAGCCCTGTCGTAAGTATTCCCATTGATTGCAGGTAGTCTATTTTCCCATCGATAAGAGTACCTATAAGTATGTCGTGGATAATGCCCTTGCCAAGCATGTTGCCTATATCAGCAACTATGGGATAATACACATTAAATAAAGGATCGAATACATACGTTATCAAATTTTCTCCGATGAATCTTACCAATATAAAAGAGAGGGCTATTATGGTAATTGCAATGGGTATGCCCGTAGCAGGCTTTATGGTCATATCAGACAATCTTTCCTTAAATGTGTGGTGGCGATGTTCTATTACTTCCGTCTCTTTAACTATTTTTCCGATTTTTATCCACCTTTCTTCCTCATTCAACGGAGATATTCGTGTTACTTTTGCCTCTTTTATTTTCGATACAAGTTCTTTTATTCCTTCGCCGGTGAGAGCAACAGTAGGCACAACCGTTGTACCCAATATTTCCTCAAGTTTTTTTATATCAATTTTTATTCCCAGACGTTTTGTTTCATCCCATAAATTAAGAGCAACAATGAAAGGCTTACCTTTTTCCAGCAATTCCAATGTCAGATATAAGTTTCTTTCAAGGTTTGTTGAGTCCACAACATTGATAACTATGTCTGCATCTTCGAGTAAATTTACCGTAACTTCTTCTGCTTTATTTGAGGGCTGGAGGGAATAGGTTCCGGGTGCATCCATTATTTTTACCGACTGGCCTTCCAACCTCATCATGCCTTCATAAAAATCTACGGTAGTGCCGGGATAGTTAGATGCAATAACATTTGCCCCGTAAGACGGGAGAATACAACGCTTTTGCCTACATTGGGATTTCCTATAAGGACAATTTTTTTCATCTGTCACCTACAAATTTAGGGATGCCTAAAAATATATTTAAACTTTAGGGAATCTCTCAACTTTCTGGCTGCAAGTGGAAACAGTTGTTATTTCCCTATTCTTTTTGCCTTCTCATCACAAAATATATCAGTATCAACAGTACGATGACAAGAATGACGATCACCAGAACGTAAATCCATGTATTGTTCGCCTTCCCTTCTTCCTCATTTCTAACCTTAACCGTTATAGAAGTCACAGAGGAGTATTCTGTTCCATCAAATGCCCTTGCCTGTATAACATAATCTCCGTTTGTAACGTTTGTCGTATCCCATGTATAATTCCATGTCGTTTCTCCGTTAACAATAGTCCAGTTTTCATCGCCAATTTTTATCTCCACCTGAATTTCATCTCCATCTTCATCGCTTGCTGTTCCGTGAATAGTAAATATTTTCTTCACTTCTGTTCCACCTAATGGAAAGATTATATTTACCGTTGGCTTGTGATTGTTGAAAACTTTTACGGTTATCGATGCAATGCTTGAATAAAGCTCACCATCGTAAGCCCTTGCATAAATTGTATGATTTTTATTAGCAACACCAGTAGTATCCCATAAATAGCTCCATGATGTCGTTCCTGTAGTGGTTATCCAATTCCCATCATCAATTTTTATTTCCACTTTTTCAACATTATTGTCATCGCTTGCCGTTCCCTGAATGCTCACTGTTCCAGAAACGGTTGCATTATCGGAAGGAGATGTTATTGTAACTATTGGCTTTTGATTTGGTAGAATACTTGCAACAAAATGAGTAGTTACGCTTTTATCGCCATCCATTGTGATTTGGACGGTTGGATTTGTTCCACTTGCATTTCCAGACCAATGATTAAATTCATAGCCTGCATTGGCAGTAGCCGTTGCAGTAACTACCGTGCCAGCATCATATGTTCCACCAGGTGGATTTAATGTTATAGTGCCACTTCCAGATGGATCAACAGATGTTGTGAGGGTATATTGTGGAACAAATATCGAAAATGTTTTTGTAGACGATGTATTTGCATTTCCACTTGTATCATTTGCCCAAATGAAGTATTCATAATTGCCTTGCAAGGAGTAGCTTTCATTGTGGTAGTATGCATCTATTCCTGTAACCTTTATCATTGAAAAATTGTGATAACTTGCATCGGGATAAGTAATATTTACAAAAACAGATGAAGCTTCATTATTATCCATCACATCACATGATATATTTACATAGCCACCCGCTTCTTGACTAGATGGATTTGCAGTAACATTACTTATTTCTGGTTTGATATTGTCAGCACCTATGGTTATGTTGGTTAGATGCCATGCATTTGCCCATGCATATCCAGCATATTGCTTTCCACCCACTACAATATCGGTGCTATTCACCCCAGTATCATTGTACAATTCCCATTCCTTGCTCGTTTCGTTGTAGAAGTATATGCCAATAATCTGCTTTTCCATTATTCCTGACTTATCTAAATCCTCTTGAGTGTAATATATTTTTACGAACAATGGCCATTGCACAGCACTTTTGTTTTCAATATCGATATTAATATATTTACCTGTCGCTCCTGTTGGTTCTGGAACTTCTGGATGCGGATTAGATGGATATCTTCCAATAACGATGCTTGTATTAGCGGTTATACTAATGTTGACTAATGTATCCGCCGCATCCGTTGCATCAACAATATTTTCCCCACTTTGCAAAGATTGTGTAAGAACCTTGATGATCGTCATCTTTATCCATTCCCAAGTTATGTTATCATTTGGATTCGGATCTCCGCCTGGTAAAATGGTAACGTTTGTAACGCCTGTGATAGTCACATTCGTTGCATTATATGAAATCATTCCGTATCCGTTTGGGAAATTAATGTGTATTATAGCATATTCTTCATAATCCTCGTAAGTTACGTTCACCTTAACGATGTGATATGGAGCAGCGGGAATGGTTTCATTTGAAGTGTAATTTCCAGTAGCGAGCATCGTTATCAACTTCGTTTGGTTCCACCATCCAGTGAAGTTCTCAAATTCCATGGTGCTATTTTCGAGGTCATAATAAATATCATCTACGAGGAAATTTTCTTTCGTATCATTTTCGAACATTTCCTCATCTTGCTCTTCTTCCATCATTTCCGAAAAGTCTATAAAATCTCCGAGTTCGCTTTCATTGAGGAAATAATCTCCATTACCAATCACGCAATCAATAACTAATCGTAAAAATTTACTTTGGTTTATGCCTTGCATCATCATCTTCATTGAAAGGTTTACATGATTCCAGTCTGGAAGATTAATAAATGCCTCTGGAGTAGGTGGTGAAGGAGCTAGTTGAAGTGTTTTAGAAATATTTATAGATTGGTTTTGGGGGATATCTGTTTCAAATAGTATTGGCTCATATTCACCACCCCCTCTCATGATATCTCCTATATGTGCAATGAATATATAATGCCCTCCATGAAGCGAGATATTGTAGTAACCATTCTCATCAGTAGTTGCTATGTTATCTTCCCCAAAGAGCCAAGAGCTATAGGCATTGTAGAGTATTATGTTTATACCTTCAACAGGTTTTCCCGTGTTATTCGTTATGTATCCATACACCCATGAGTTTTCGAGGTAGAGTGTAATATTGTTCCACACTGTCTCATTTTCACCTATAACTACTCTTGTCATATTGCTATCGTATCCATCCAGCCCTGTAACAACCAAAAATCTTCCAGCATAGGCATTAATTTCATAATATCCGTCAACTCCTACACCAGTACCATTCATGTAAAGTGAAATTATATCAAAGACTCCAACAAAAGATGGTTGGAGAGGATTTCCATTTTCATCTTTAATGTACCCTTTAATTGTTGAATTCTCTGGTGGTTTTGGTTCAAGGGTTATATTGTACCACACTGTTACATTTTTCCCTACATCGATTTCGCTATGGTAATCCAAATACCCCTCTTTGCTTGCACCGATGTAGAAATGACCAGCAAATGTATTCATCCTGTAATAACCGCTTTCATTTGTAAATGTGGAGTTACCCCAACCATAGGTCTCATTATGGATTCTAATAAGTGCTCCCTCAATCATACTGCCGTTGACAAATCCGCAAATTGTGGAACTCTCTGGTGGCATTTTCTCAAGAGTTACATTGTACCACATAGTCTCGTTCTCAGGAACATTAATTTCATCATGGAATTCAGAATATCCATTTTTTCCGGCACTAAGAACAAACCATCCAGCATATATGTTCATTTCATAATAGCCAGTAGAGTTGGTTTCTGTACCATTGACTCCCTTGTCTCTATCTATATCATCTAACCAGACCTTAGCTCCTCCAATTGAATGCCCTTCACTATCATTTACGTATCCGCAAATAGTTGAGTTTTCTGGTGGTTTTCGTTCCAGGGTAATATTGATCCATTGAGTTTCATTGTCCCCAATCTCAATTTCATCATGATAATTGAAGTATCCACCTTTATCTGCATCGATATAGAAATGCCCTGAATATATGCCTATCTCATAATAACCACTCAAATTGGTATCTGTGCCGTTGGCAAAACGATCTCGATCTATGTCATGGAGACCAATCCCTGCTCCTTCGATCGGATTTCCATCTGTGTCATTTGCATATCCACAAATTGTGGAACTCTCTGGTGGCATTTTCTCAAGAGTTACATTGTACCACATAGTCTCGTTTTCCCCTATATTTATTTCATCGTGATGAGAGAAGTAGCCTGTTTTATCTGCGTTGAAGTGAAAGCTTCCAGCACATGTATTAATCTTGTAGTAACCAGTTTCATTTGTTTCAGTGTGATTATCCCATTCATAATCATGACTCCAAATATTTACTTCTGCTTCTTGAATCGGATCGCTTGTTTCATTCCAAATATATCCACAAACTGCAGAGGTTTCTGGTGGTATTATCGTTAGAACTAATGGCAGCCAATCCCCGCCATTTTGAATATTACAACTACAATTGTAAGGAAGATCGGTATCTCCTATGCCATCTGCAGTAGTATCCTTGCCAGCATAATCGCTCCAGTAGTTACCACCTAAATAAGGTCCGCCAATGATATTTGTTCCTTCTGTTTTGTTGATGTTCCAAATGTTATTTCCGTCGTCCCAAGCGTTGTTCGCGTTCTTGAAATAGTTGTTGTAGATGGTGTTGTTACTCGAAGATTCTAAGCAGATACCGCCTCCATTGTTCCCTTTTGCGGTGTTATTTATAACGGTATTGTTATACGATCCCTGAGGCTGCCCTCCTGGGAGTAATTGAATACCAGAATGATTGTTCTCATTTGCTGTGTTGTTTTCAATGAGATTATAGTTTGAGTAATCTAAGCAAATACCACCTTCATTATTGGAGTTTGCAGTGTTATTTATAACTGTATTATTATGGGACCCTGCCAACCAAATGCCATGGTTTTGTGTGTTTGAATTGGCGGTATTGTTAGCGACTGTGTTGTTATTCGAAGACTCCAAACGGATACCATCACTGTTTTCGTTGGCAATGTTGTTTGTTATATCGTTGCCATTGGATTGATATATGAATATACCGCTGCCGTCATTTAGTCCAACCTCGTTTTCCTCTATCATAGTATAAGACGCGTTGTGAAGCATTATACCAACATATTTGTTAGCACTGACATTGTTGCCAATTACTTTATTATCGTTGCTGTAACCTAGGAAAATGCCTATGTCATTTAGATTTACAGCGTTATTGTTTAGCGTATTGTTGTCTGCATACCCGATATAGATTCCAATCCCAACCACATTTTCTCCAGATGCTGTTGTGTTGTATATTTCATTGTTCGTTATTGTGTTATTGTCTGCAGGTCCATAATAAGACATTACACAGATGCCTGCAGGAAATGCATTTTCTCCAGATGCTGTTGTATTAAAAACATAATTATTGTCTATTAAGTTATTGCTGGAACCCATTATTTCGATAGCCCAACTGTAGTTGCCAGAAGGACTGGGAACGTTAGTTGTGTTAAATATAGTATTATCTATAACTCTATTGAGATTGCTTAATCGCCATAATGCGATGCCATACGTTGTGTTGTCAACTTTGCTGTTCGTAACATTGTTATGAGTAGAATTCTCTAAACCTATTCCTGCTCCACTATCTAAAACTGTGTTGTTATTTATCGTGCTGTTGTGCGTCGAGTTTAGATAAATATCCAAATTATTGCTTGATACAATGTTGTTTGAGATATTGCAATGCTCTATATCATAAAGATAAATTCCGGCGGCATAATCTCCAGTTGCATCTTTAACTGTGAATCCGCTAATATTTACCCAATCTGCAGTTACGTTGAATACGTGATCGCTTGGGCTTGCGGCTTGAACAATCGTATCATCTGGATTTCCAGAAGTTGATATAATCGTTAAAGATTTGTTCACTTTCACGTTTTCGTTGTACGTTCCAGGATCGACCGTAATTATGTGTCCATCTAAAGTTTCAGGATCATCTATTGCTTCTTGAATCGTCGAGAAATTCTCGCCTGTGTTGAGGTTGTAGACGGGTAACACTGCTTCTATTATTGTGAAATTATACGTGGTAGAAATATTTTCATTTCCGTTCGTATCATTTGCCCAGATAAAGTAATTGTATATTCCAAGCTGCATATACGTCCGGTTGAAATAATAGCTGCCTCCACTCATAGAGAAATTGTGATAGCTATTATCTGGATACGTGATATTAACCCAGACTTCATTAACAGCCACATTGTCAATTACATCGCAAGTGATATTCACGTATCCACCTACATATTGAGGATCAGGATTGGCATCAACATTCGATATTTCTGGAGGAATCGTATCTGATGGTACGCCACCCATATAAACATATCCTTTCACCACGCAATTTTCCTCTGGCATGGAATCAAGGTTTATATTTTGCTGCATGACGTCGCCTGGCTCAATGATACCGTCGTAGCTTGTATTATCAAAATATCCATCTGCAGATGCTTCTATTGAATCTATTTCAGAATAATTTGTATAATATCCTGGATATTCTGGAAATATTTCTTCTGCAACAATTGCTGGAACAGAAACATTGTAGTGACCAGAAGCATCTGTTGTAGCGTTTCTTGTGAAGGTTCCTGTCATAAATATGTTTATTGTTATGCTTCCATATACATCTACATATGCATTTGGAATAGGTAAATCAGCCTCATTATCATACACATAGCCATCAACCCACGCATTATCTGCTGGAAATGGAACCAATGAGACATTCACCCATTTTGTCTCATTCTCATTCACCTGAAAAGGGGTGCCATACATTGTGAAGTAATTTTCCGCATAAACAGATAAAGAGAAATTTCCTTCTGGAACATTAAATTCATAATAGCCAGAAGAATTTGTAAAAGTGGAATTCCAATAACTTATATTAATGCCATAAATATCCACGCTTGCATTTTCTATTGCCTTATCTGTTTTGGTATCTGTAATGTGTCCCTTTACTACCGACGTTTCCTGTGGTTCCGGATTAAGATAAAAATCCATGGTGAGCGTTTCTTCCCATATTGCAGTGCTGTTAAAGGAAGAATAATATCCTTCTGCTGAAACAAATATTGTCACGCTCGAAGGAGGCAAATGAATTTCATAATATCCATATGAATCGGAAGTCGTTGAATTCCATCCACCAAAATAATTTCCCGAAAAATATAGGCTTATACTTGCTTGAATAGGTTCTTTGCTTTCATTATTATAAACATGCCCTTTTATTGTTGCTGTATCGTTCGGAAAATTTTGTAGAGTTATGTTTTTCCAAAATATGCATGGCGTACCAGAAACATTGAAAATTCCAGTGTAATTCCCGACCCACATCATTTCACTTCCTTTTGTTTGCATCGTTCCAGCTGTAACATTTATCTCTCCTTCTGCAACGTTCATTTCATAATAGCCAAAAGAATTTGTTATAGTTCCGTTAGATTAGCTATGAATGCCATCGCTCCAATCTAAGGAGACGTATGCATTTTCAACAGGATTCTTTGTTTCATCACCAGCAGCAAAAGACTGCCAGATCAAAAATGAAAGAATCGCTATGGTTATCACTATGCCTATTCCTTTACTAACTCCTCTTTCACTCATGAACGGTATATATTCAAAATAAATTAAAACCTTTCCCCAATCAAACTCTTTCCGGTCATTTCTTTTGGCTTTTTTATGCCGAGCAATTCGAGCATTGTCGGTGTTATATCCCCCAGATTCCCCTTCCTCAATCTAACATTTCCAGCCCCTATCAAAATGAAGGAAACAGGATTTGTCGTATGAGCTGTTTTCAGTTTGCCATTCTCAATCATTTCCTCAGCATTTCCGTGATCGGCGGTTATAATCGCCATTCCTTTTTCTTTCCTTATCTCGTCTATTACCATGCCAATGCATTCATCCACGGTTTCTACTGCTTTTACTGTTGCCTCCCACATACCGGTATGCCCGACCATGTCGGGGTTTGCATAGTTTACGATGATAACGTCATATTTTTCTGAGTGAATCCTTTTTATTAGTTCATCGGTCAATTCATATGCACTCATCTCCGGTTTCATATCATACGTCGCCACCTTGGGCGAAGGGATCAAACATCTGTCTTCTTTTTTAAAAGGTTTTTCTTGTCCCCCATTAAAGAAAAAAGTAACGTGGGCATATTTCTCCGTTTCTGCAATGCGAAGTTGTCTGAGTCCATGCCTGGAAATGACTTCCCCGAAAGTATTTTCCAAAGGTATTTTATCGAAAGATGCTTCTGCATCCAGCCCGTCCATGTATTTTGTGAGCGTAACAAAATGAACATTCAATTTTTTTCTCGGAAAGCCATTAAAACCGTCTTTAACGAAAGCTGTCGTAAGCTGTCTTGCTCTATCGGGGCGGAAGTTAAAGAAGATAACGACATCTCCATCCATTATTTTTTTATCTTTTATCACCATCGGCTTGATGAATTCGTCGCTTTCCCCATTTTCATATGCTTTTTTAACTGCATCTTCTGCATTTTTTGCTTCTCTCCCTTTTCCTTCAGTCAGCATCTCGTAGGCTTTTTTTGTCCTGTCCCATCTTTTATCTCTGTCCATCGCATAGTATCTTCCAACGATGCTCACTATATCTCCGATTCCTATATCTCCAATTTTTTTCTCGAGTTCAATAATATGCTTGGCAGCAATTTTTGGCGGTGTATCCCTTCCGTCAGTAAAACAGTGGATATAAACATTTTTTACTCCTTCATTTTTCGCCATCTCGAGCAGTGCATATAGGTGCTGGGGAACTGCATGAACTCCTCCCGGCCCGATCAAGCCCATTAAATGTAACGCTTTGTCTCTTGCCTTTCGCATCGCCTTTTTCAGCACAATATTTTCAAAGAAACTCTTATCTTCTATAGCTTTTGATATCCTCATTGAGTCCTGATACACTATCCTTCCAGCTCCGATGTTGATATGTCCTACTTCGGAGTTTCCTATCTGACCGGATGGCAGCCCCACATCAGCTCCTCCTGCTTTGAGAAATGTGAACGGATAGTTATCCATAAAAAAATCCATATTCGGCGTGCAGGCATATGCTATTGCATTTCCATCTTTTTCCTTTCTATAACCCCAGCCGTCGAGAATGGCAAGCAAAAGCATGAAAGGTAATTGAAAAGAGGTATGTAATATTGTTGATTCATTCGATAACTGTACCATATCCTTCGATATTTGTCGGATATCCTTTATAAGTAATAGCGGGTATATTTTTACAGGAAAAAACGGAAGAAATGTATTTTGCCTCCACAATTTCTTCCCCTTATTTTTTCCTTATTTCACTATTGAATTTATTACAAACAACTTATTTTTATAGTTTTTTGAGGTATTTGCTTGGACGGGAAAAGTCCAGCGAATGACCAAGAAGAGTGCTGTTATTTACAGTTTATCAGGAGAAATGATAAAAATGAATATAAAGGGAATACTGAATGTTGTATCTGAAAAGTACCAGGGCTACTTAAAGAGCTCAGTGCCGTGCTGTATGGCCCAGATGGGTGCTAAAAGAGTTGTATCGAGTATTGAAACCAAATGGAATCCTCTCCTTCAGCGACCACCACATGCTCCTCAATCAAGGGCTTGACGCAATAACTGCTGCAAACTCACCGAGATATATTTGGAATCGAGCACTCTTAGGTATGTCAGATATTGTAAGATATATCCGTATCTTTTATAAACCCTTAGGGAATATAATCCCGTGGGAAAATGATGGGAACTGTTATACTAATAATAATTCTGCTGCTTATTGTTGCAGTGGTGGTATATTATTACAACAAAATAATCCGTCTGGAGAACCGCATTGACAATGCATGGGCACAGATCGATGTACAGTTAAAAAGAAGGGCAGACCTTATCCCAAATATAGTGGAAACGGTGAAAGGATATGTAAAACATGAAAAGAACGTGCTTGAAAATGTAACGAAGGCGAGGTCGGCTCTCATAAATGCAAAGACACCACAGGAAAATATCGATGCTAATAACCAGCTTACAGGAGCTCTCAAAACGCTCTTCGCCGTTGCGGAAAATTACCCGACGCTGAAAGCAAATGAAAACTTTTTGCAGTTGCAGGACGAACTGACACATACCGAAGATAAAATTTCCTATGCACGCCAGCACTACAATGACAACATCCTTGTTTTCAACAATGCCATTGAAACATTTCCCGGAAGGACATTTGCACATTTCATGGGGAAAAAGGAGCATGCAATGCTTGAAATACTAGATGAGGCAAGAGAGATTCCAAAAGTTTCATTCTAAAATCAAAGCATTATGACAGTAGAAGACCGTATCAGAAAAAATAAACGAGACACCCTGCTGGTCTGCATTTTTATGCTTATCCTTCTTTTTAGCGTTATCTTCATCTTCGGATTTGCGCTCGGCTTTCCCCCCGTGATATCGATGGGCATCGGGCTGCCCATTGCTGTTTTATATGTCCTAACTTCGTATTCCTTTTCCGTTCAAAGCGTTCTCAGCGCTGCAAAGGCACGGTCGGCAAACCCACGAAAAAGGGAAGAAAAGTTGTTTATGTACAAAGTGGAAGAGATGGCAATTGCCGCCGGATTGCCAGTGCCAAAAGCATATGTGCAGGATTCGAGCGATATCAATGCGTTTGCAACAGGAAAAAAGCCGGAGAATGCCATTATCTGCGTCACTACCGGTACACTTCAAAAATTGAATAAGGAAGAACTGGAAGGTGTGATGGGGCACGAAATGAGCCACATTTTGAACAGGGACATCCTCATTGCTACCGTTACTGTTGGCGTTGTCGGGGCAATAGCCCTTATTTCAGAAATCCTTCTACGTTCGTTTTTGTGGGGCGGCGGGAGACAGAGAGGAAAGAATGGGGGACTGCTCATCATCATTGCCATCATATTTGCCATATTCGCGCCCATTTTTTCCAGGCTGGCATATCTCTTTATTTCCCGACGGAGAGAATATCTGGCCGATGCAAACGGTGCATATCTCACCCGAAATCCAGAGGGACTGGCAAGAGCACTGGAAAAAATAAAGGCCGATTTGCCAGATGATCCCAAAGGCTCTCGAACCGTGGCCCCCCTCTACATTGCAAATCCATTTAAACGTTCATTAAGAAATTCGATATGGTCGACCCATCCGCCAATCGACGAGCGAATCAGAAGACTCAGGGAGATATAAGGGTAAAATTTGTTATGACCGTAATCTAAAATCTAAAAGCCCTGCCTTTCATTGATCGCTGCCTGCGCCGCTGCGAGGCATGCCACAGGCACCCTGAACGGGGAACAACTGACATAGTCCACGCCTATCTTATGGAATATATGGATGGAATAGGGATCACCGCCATGTTCGCCGCACACCCCTATTTTCAAGTCAGGCCTGGTTTTCTTGCCCCATTCCATTGCAATCTGCATTAATCTTACAACGCCTTTCCGGTCTATGGTAGAGAAAGGATTGTCCTGGAGAATTTTTCTTTTGGTATAGAGGGGTAAAAATTTCTTTTCTGCATCCTCCCTGCTGAAACTGAACGTAGCCTGTGAGAGGTCATTTGTCCCGAAACTGAAAAATTCGGCAATTTCCGAAAATTTTCCCGCCCTCATGCAGGCCCTCACCACTTCTATCATTGTTCCGAATTTCAGAGGGACTTTTACGTTACACTCCTTTTTCCCCTCCCGTGCAATTTTTTTCACCCTTTTAAAAACCCATTTTAGTTCCTGTGCCGTGCAGACCTGTGGCACCATCAATTCGGGATGAACATCTACGCCTTCTTTGATAAGCTCTGCCGATGCCTCGTACAGAGCCCGAATTTGCATGTCATATATCTCCGGGTATGTGATACCGAGCCTTACCCCCCTGTGACCGAGCATCGGGTTCACTTCCTCTAAAGAACGGACTTTTTTGAGCAGGTCGGTTTTTTCCTGTATCAATTTTTTGCTGAGTATATGGTATTTCTCCTTTGTCAGTTCTTCAATAAATTTTTCGGTCAGCGGCAAGTGGAGTTTCGGATCAAGCAATTTCGATATGTCCGGAATGTCCTGCAATGAATTTACGGCAGCATCAAAATTTTTCAGGTATGACAGTTCACGTGAAATCTCTTCTGTTGACGGAAGAAATTCGTGAAGGGGAATGTCAAGAAGACGTATGGTGACCGGAAGCGATTGCATGGCGCGGAGTATATCCTTAAAATCATTTTTCTGCATGGGAAGCAATTTATTCAGGGCTTTCATCCTCTCTTCCCTATTTTCTGCCAGAATCATATTCCTTACAATTGGAAGGCGGTCCGGTGCATTGAACATTCTCTCAGTCCTGCACAACCCGATTCCCTTTGCTCCCTGCTTTCTTGCCAGTTCCGCCCCATCCACCGTATCCGTATTTGCCCTCACATCTACCTTTTTTACCCCGTCAGCCCATGAAAGTAGTGCGTCTGTTTCCGCCGTGAATTTTGGGGGTACAAGCGAGACAGAACCTTTGATAACTGCCCCTGCCGATCCGTCTATGGTAAGGATGTCACCCTCTTTCAGTGTTACGTTTCCTATCCTGCACCGATTTTTTTTCTCGTCAATTACAAGGGCTTTACATCCGCTCACGCACGGTTTTCCCAGTCCGCGGGCGACGACTGCCGCATGACTTGTTATCCCCCCACGGGCAGTCAATACTCCCTGGGCTGCGGTGATGCCATGAATGTCATCAGGTGTTGTTTCCTCCCTTACAAGCAATACCTTCTTTCCCTTTTTACCCAGTAAAGATGCTTTTTCCGGGTCAAATACGATTTCGCCAGAGGCTGCCCCGGGCGACGCATCCAGTCCCTTTGCAATTATTTCATATTTCTCCTTGGGGCCTACTACAGGATGGAGAATTTTTTCAATGTCATCAGTACTGACTCTCATCAACGCTTCTTCCTTTGTTATCAGTTTTTCCTTTACCATATCCACGGCTATTTTTATGGCTGCCATGGCCGTTCTTTTTCCTGTCCTAGTTTGTAAAAGGTACAGTTTTCCTTGCTGTATGGTGAATTCCATATCCTGTATATCCTTGTAATGCCTTTCGAGCTTATCTGAAATTTTTAACAGCTCGTCATATAATTTTGGAAAAACATTTTTGAGCATTTTTACTGGCTGTGGCGTTCTTTTTCCGGAAACGATATCCTCTCCCTGGGCATTCATCAAAAATTCACCGTATAGTTCTTTTTCTCCGGTTGCCGGATTTCTTGTAAATGCAACTCCCGTACCCGATTTGTCGTCTAAATTTCCAAAAACCATTGTCTGCACAACAACCGCCGTACCCACATCATCGGGCAGGCCCTTATATTTTCTGTAGTTTCTTGCTCTTTTGTTATTCCACGAGTTGAAGACTGCCTCGATCGCCATAAAGAGCTGTTTTTTCGGGTCATCAGGAATTGACGCAATTTTTTTGTATTCGGTAACGACCTTTTTTAACCCTTCTGTAGAAATATCCTGGTCCGTTTTTGCCCTTTCACGCTCTTTCTCTTTTTTTAGAACATCGTCAAATTTTTTTTCTTCTATGCCCAGAACGACGTTTCCAAACATCTGGATGAAGCGGCGGTAGGTGTCATATGCAAACCATTCGTTATTGCTTTGTTTTGAAAGCCCTTCAACACTTTTGCCATTTAACCCTAAATTGAGAATCGTGTCCATCATGCCCGGCATTGAGATGGGCGCTCCAGAACGAATGGAAACGAGAAGGGGATTTGCAGCACTGCCAAACTTCCTTTCGGTTTTTCTTTCCAGTGCCTTCAAAGCCGATAAAATTTCTTTTTGCAACGAATCGGGAATCTTCCTTTTTTTAAGGTAATCAGTACAAGCCTTTGTTGTAATAATGAAGCCAGGCGGAACGGAAATGCCGATACTGCTCATCTCTCCGAGCTGTGCCCCTTTATTGCCAACAATGCTTTTCATTTCCTTTTTTGCTTCTTCAAATGCATATACCTGTTTCATTTTGTGCCACTTTCCGAGAATCAAGCAACTATATAAAATGATTTATATGTTTTTCGGTCGTGTCACAGATTTTGCAAGCCATCCCATGACGGTGCTGTTGCTCTCCTGGATTTGCGCCTGCATTGAAAGGAAAATACGCTCGTGAATAAAGATTTTTTGTTAGACAAAAGGACGGCTTATCTGCAAATGTAATTGTGTATGTAGTTGGATATGCAGAGATATACGTACCTATGAATGGAGTTTTATCAACAAAGTAAAGATTTATTTTTGGTGAAAAAAAATGGAAAGAATAAAAACAAAAATTTTGGTTATGTTGTGTATAGCCCTATTTCTACCAATAGCAATCCCACCAGCAAAAGCTGCTTCACCCGTTTATTTGGCTGTAGCTGTATACAACGTGAGCGATGACGAGGGCGATTATTGGCCGGAGAGTGTTACATACAATCTCGCCAAAGCGATAGAACAAACCCCCATGTTTACAGTTAATTAGTCTCTACGAATAGGAATTTTTCCTGAAAAATTTCGACATTTTTTATAAAGAGCAATGTCTTATCTCTTGGAGTGGGATGAGATGACACTTTATGAATTTGGACAAAAAATTCGCAAAGCCATAAAGGGAAATTACTGCAACCTTATTGAAAAGTTCGTTACCTTTGATCTTCCAGACGATCCAAAATATTCCGAGAAAGAGACCATTCACCTGTTCTCGACTACAGGAGTGAAATAGGGGGGTGTTGTGAGGGTTCTGGAAATGAAAAAAAGCCCCTAAAAGTAAAAAAATGCCCG
>JAYEJS010000039.1 GCA_034660695.1 Candidatus Thermoplasmatota archaeon
TCAGCAAGATCATGAAATACATGGAACTTGAATGGAATCCAAAAGCACATCCATTTCAGTGGACATACAAGGGAAAAGTATGTTGCGCATAATTACGGAAACGAACTTAGAAAATCCTCTACTAGATAATGCAATTCAGCCTAACTAGAAAATTTGGCATGTTATAAATGAAATTAGCGATAATTGTTTATATAAGGAATGTATTAAATTGGTGTACAAGAATGAGGAAGACCCATGGCAAAGTCGTGGGAGAAAAAGAGGATATCTTCAAAAGGGGCAAAAGTGAAAGATGAAAGTAAAACAAAAAAGCAGATTATAAAAGAGTTAGAAGGATTGTGTCAGCAGGTTACTGAATTGGAGAAAGTGGAGGCTGAGTGCAAGCGAATGGAAGGGGAGCTGCAGAAGAGTGAGGAAAAATATAGGGGATTAGTTAGAAATGCTGTTGAAGGAATCTATCGATCTACGGTAGATGGAGGGATATTGGAAGCGAATCCAGCATTGTTGGAATTTTTTGGATACGAAAGCGAGGAAAAATTCGAGGCTATAAGTCCATATCAAGTGTTCGTAAACCGCGAGGATAGGGAAAATTTCTTGAAAGAATTAAAAGAAAAAGGAGAAGTGAAGGGATACGAAATAGAATATAAGAGGAAGGATGGAAAAGTAGTGATTGGAAACGAATTCGCTAGATTGATCGAGGAAGATGGTAAGAAAATAATAGAAGGAATAATACACGATATCACCGAGCGCAAAAAAATGGAAAATGCAATCATTCAACTCAACGAAGTTTTACATTTAATAAACAAAATTATGGGACATGATATACTAAATGATTTACAGGTTGTGAGTGGCGCATTAGAGTTGTACAGTGAAAGCAAAGATAAAAAACTTTTAGATAAGGCACATAAACGTATAGCTAGGAGTGTTGAACTTATACGCAGAATGAGGAATCTTGAATCTCTGGTCGCTTCTGGTGGTGAACTAACAAAACATAGAGTAAAAGAAGTTGTGGAAGACGTTATTAAAAAGTATTCAGTTGATATCAACGTAGAGGGCGATGGTATTGTTTTAGCTGATGATGCTATTTACTCTGTCATTGACAACATAGTAAACAATGCCATTGTGCATGGAAAGACAAATAAAACTAACATTACTATCGAAAGCAAGGATAACTTCTGTGAGATAAAAATAGCTGATTATGGTAAAGGAATTCCTGATGAGATAAAAGAGAAGGTGTTTGACGAACGTTTCAGTCACGGAGAGAGAGGAGGAATGGGCTTAGGCCTATATATCGTGAAAAAAAACAATTGAAAGATATGGTGGTAGTGTTCATATTGAGGATAATAAACCAAATGGCTGTATTTTTGTTATAAAATTGAAGAGATGTAAAGGCAGTGAATTTGAGGGGGGTGAAAATGGGAGATGAAGATAAGACAAAAGAGGAACTCACAAAAGAGCTAGCAGAGCTCCGTCAGCGAGTTGTTGAATTAGAGAAAGCAGAGGAAAAGTTAAAAGAAAGTGAAGAAAAATACCGCACAACTTTTGAAAATACTGGAACTGCAATGGCAATTTTAGAAGAAGATACTACAATTTCTTTAGTTAATTCTCAATTTGAGAAATTATCTGGCTATTCAAAAAAAGAAATCGAAGGGAAAATGAGCTGGACTAAATTCGTCCATCCAGATGACCTGGAAAAAATGATTGAATATCACAAGAAACGTAGAAAAAAGCCCGAGGAAGTTCCAAAGGCATACGAATTTAGAGCTATAGATAAAAATGGAAACATTATAAATATGCTCATCAATGTCGATTTAATTCCTGGAACAAAAAAATCTGTTATATCTCTTATTGATACCACCGAGTTAAAGCGGGCGGAGGAGGAGCTGCAGAAGAGTGAGGAAAAATATAGAAGTTTGGTTGAAAATATTAATACAGGCATATATAGAAATACACCCGGTACAAAAGGTAAGTTCATCGAAGCAAATCCTGCGATAATAGAAATGTTTGGTTATGGTAACAGGAAAGAGTTTCTAAAAATCAATGTTTCCGATCTTTATCAAAATTCTGAAGATAGGAAAAAATTCAATGAAAAAATATTGAAAAACGGATTTGTAAGAAATGAGGAATTAAAATTAAAAAAGAAGGATGGGACACTTATTTGGGCGTCTGTCACTGCAACTGCAGTTTATGATGAAAATGGTGAGGTTAAATACTATGATGGAATGATTGAAGATATAACCGAACGCA
>JAYEJS010000040.1 GCA_034660695.1 Candidatus Thermoplasmatota archaeon
GATTCACAGCAACGGCTAACCGTGTTTACCGCCGAGTGAGATGCGGCATGACCGAGCCCCTTGTGGGCGAGGGCTTGCCGAGGAACGAAGGCGGAATGGGGTTATAGGGGCGTAGCCCCTATTTCACCAAAAGTGTAGAGGTAAGCAGTCGGGTGATAAGTCTTCTAATACCGTATACTAAATCCATCCTCTCCTTTCGGTTCTTCATAGGTTACATCAACGTTTTTAACCCTTGCCAATGGTGGGCCACGATAACACCACCTTATAATTTCATCCACCTTTTCGTCTTCTCCTTCAAAAACGGCTTCCACTCCCCCATCTGGAAGATTGCGAACCCAGCCATTCAGAAAAAGTTCTTCTGCCTTTTCCTTTGTGGATGACCTGAACCACACCCCCTGAACTCTACCAGAGATTAATACATGGGCACTTTTCATGAGACAGAATAAGTAAAAAGATATTTATTTTTGTGGTCCTGCACCCTGCAACGAAAAGATTTTTAAATGTGCCTGGGAGGGGCAAAAATCTTTTTTAACTCTATGCCATTATTAAATGAATGAAAACCGCACCGCGGAAATTTCTGGATGCCGATGAGGTCAGTAAATCAATTTTCAGCTCGAATTCAAATAATGCCTCTTCCCTCTGCCTGAAATGCAGGGGGGCAAAGCTGCTATGCGGGAAGGAAAGATGTCCCATTCTTGTAAAGTTTTACTCCAGTATGAAAACAAAACCGCTCATCGATTCCATTTCCATACACGGCTCAACGCCCCCATCCGTATTTATTGGAAGGGAAGGGTATCCGAAAGTCAACATCGGGCCTATGCTTCCTCCCATCCAGGGAGATACCTCCTTTATAGACACGCCTGAGCAATGGATCGGCAGGGGCATCGATGACATCGTGGATTTCAGAATGAAACTGGTGAGAGGAAAATACCTCACCTCTGTACATGACTTTTCCGGAAAAATTGTTGAATTTACGAGAGAGATTGCTTTAGCAGCCAAGTCAGTTGACATGGAAGTGACATTCAAAAAAAAGCCCCGCGGCAATATCGCTTTATACGACGAAGTGCAGCCTCACGGTCCGTCCGCCCCGATAAAGAAAGTATGGCTGGAAAATCCAAGGGTAGAACCAAAAATTGAAAGGGCATTTTATGACGGAGATCTGAAAGCAAAAGATGCCCTGCTTGAGTTGTACAATAACGGCGTCCTAATTTCGAGAATGCAGAAAGCGTTTTCTGTCGGTGCTTTCGGCATAGAGGAAAATAGGAAATTCGTACCGACGAGGTGGAGCATAACCGCTGTTGACTCGACGATAGGCAATGAGATAAAAAAGAAGGTGAAAGAATATCCTTTCATAAACGAATACTGTTTGTACGAAACGCACGGCCTCGACAACAGGTGGCTTATTTTTATGTACCCCTCTGCCTGGGAGTACGAACTCATAGAGGCATGGTATCCCAACACCACATGGAATCCGTCTAAAAGAAGAATAGTCATATTTGGAGACCATGAATTCTATAAAGGACGAAGCACCTATGCAACCATCGGTGGGTGTTATTATGCGGCCCGTCTCGCTGCTGCCGAGGCTTTAAACAGGGAAAGAAGGCAGGCTGGCGTTGTCATTTTAAGGGAGATACATCCGGGTTACATAATGCCGGTCGGCGTGTGGAACGTCCGGGAAAATGTGAGAGATGCATTGAGAAAAGAACCCCTCAGATTTGACACATTTCAAAGTGCTTTAATGCATATTTCCCAGGTAATGAACATTCCACTGGAGAGATGGATCGAGACAAGCGAGTTAATTAAAGGCAGGCTGTATCAGTGCAGACTGGATGATTTCCTAAAACCATGATAAAAGAAAAGTGGTGCAAGACTGCATTGTCGCCGTCAAAATTGCCCGGGCTGGATTACTCCCTCAATCCGTATTCCGGCTGCTCACATTCCTGCAAGTACTGCTATGTCCCGAATGTTCTGCATGTTGACAGGAAAAAATGGAGTGAAGTGCATGCAAAAGTCAACATTCCCATGGTCCTGAGAAAGGAGTTGAAAGTTAAAAGGAGGGGGGTCGTGGGCATATCAACGGTTACCGATGCCTACCAGCCGGCAGAGAAAAAATACGAACTGACGAGAAGATGCCTTTTATTGCTCCTAAAAAATGACTTTCCTGTCGATATCCAGACCAAATCGGACCTGGTTTTGCGAGACATCGGCCTAATAAAAAAATTCAGCAGGGCGGCGGTCGGCATTACAATTACTACGCTTGATGAAACGAGCAGAAGGTTGCTTGAGCCCAGGGCACCGCCCATCAAAAAAAGACTGCAGGCAGTAAAAAAGCTGTCCGATGGAAACGTATATGCCTACGTTTTCTTCGGTCCCGTTTTTCCGGATATTGAAATTGAGGATGTAAAAAAGTATGTTCAAACTTTCATTGATTCCGGAGCGAAAGAAATCATGGTGGACTCCCTCCATCTGAAGCCCGGGGTCTGGGAAAGCATTTCTTCATCTCTGCCCGATAAAAAAAGAGAGATTTTTGGAGAAAGACTAAAAACAAACTATTACGCTCATATATTTTCCGAGATGGAAAAAGAATGCAGAGGAAAAGTTGTACTGACAAAAGCATTTGACCATTGAAAGAATTTTTATGAAAATGCTTATAATGACAGTTTTGATTATATTTGTGAAAATGGAAACGGGGTTTCGGTGATGAAATGGCATGGTGAAGCAAAAGCTTATAAATCCGCAAGGGAGAGTCTTCAAAAATTGATCGATTTTCTAAAGGGTGATTGCTCTTCAATCGTAAGTGTGCCTATTTGGCATATAGGAATTGAATAGGTTTATCTTTTGTTACATAAAGAGGCCATCAAAATGAGCGATAAAGAAGTCTTGAAAGGATTTTGTGGCAAATGGGCTAACAAAATTGCTTGGCTTGATGCGCGGCTCGAATTGGACTGCATCCATCCTATTTTTCTGAAGAGGGGCATTAAGGAAATACCCTTAAAAAAAGAAAGCAAAGTAATCGATATTGGTTGCGGGATGGGATGGGCATGCCGACAGATGGCCAGAGTAACCACCGAAGGCGAAGTGGTAGGTATAGATGCCTTAGAAAATGCAATAAATAAAGCAGGGCAATTGACTTTAAAGGATAAATCATATGATTACAAGAACCTTGTGTATAAGGTTGCCAATGCTACAGATATTCCGTACCCGGGCGGCTACTTCGATTATGCCATAACTTTTGTATCTTTTTCTTGGTGGGTCGACCCGGACAAGGCTTTGGAAGAAATAGTAAGGGTGCTAAAACTGAAAGGAAAGCTGTATGTATTGGATGTATATGATAAAGGACTTGGAGGTATGCTTGCCAGGATGTCCAACCATTTTTTGTCATTCAAAGAAAAAATTTATTCGGCAGGCCAGTACAGAACATTTTTAGAGAAACGATTTGCAGAGGTTTGGCAAAAGAAGATGAACCCGCTTGGATGGGGGCTGCTGACAGTCGGTATAAAAAATGAATGTTAGTTTCTGGCTACAAGCGGCGAAAAGTTTAATAACAAGTTATTTATTTAAGATATGGAAGGGATGCGATGCAAAAGGAGGAAATAATCCAACTCCATACTCTGTTTGCTCAAATAAAAAACGAGCTGGAAAGACAATCTTTGGGCCAAAATGTAGCATTCGAAGAATACAATGCATTGGGTATACTTCCCCATCACGTGCATAAGTCGAAGGACGACCATAAAAAAGCTGTGTTTATCCTAGGCAAGGGAATAGCACAGGTTTTTTCTCGCGAGGATAAGTATTCCGGTACTGGAAGAGTTGCGGAGAGATTGGCGAGAATGGAAGCAAGAATAAGATAAAAAGGCAGAGGAGTGAGCAGTCTTGTTTCTTGGGCATTAATAAATAGTTTTAAGTAGAATATATGCTTTTACATTTCGATGACGAGGAAAGCCATTATCTCGGTTTTTGTACTGGTTTTACTTGTGCTTGGTAGTACCGTCTACGTAAGGGGAGATGCGGTACGGAGCAGTAACATAATACTTGGTTTCTCGCCCCCCGTTATAACAGACAGCGGCAAATATGTTACCATTTCCATGGAAAATATGCTTTCTTCTCCTTCACTGTCCGGATATCCAATCATGCCCTATAAAACAAAAGTGCTTACATTCCCGTTCGGAACGAAAATTGAAAACATAGATGTTGAAGTGGGCAACATTCAGACAATGCACCTGGACAAAAAAATAGCCCCTGCTCCAGAGCCTGTACCGCTGAACGGAGCTGTACCAAAAGCAGCGAAGGAAGGCAGTGTGTATGAAAGCAATGAACCATATCCACCAAACTGGTTCACATATAATATTGGTGCGGGCATTCAAAACGGAGAGCATGCTATATTTCTTTCAATACATGCTTTTCCAGCACGCTATATTCCATCAACAAATGAACTGGAGTATGTAAATGAAATGAGCATTGAGATAAATTACATTCCTCCTGAAAAGCCGATGCTTAACAATGATGCTTATGACTTGCTCATTGTATCGCCATCTGAGTTCAGCAACGCTTTACAGCCGCTGGTAGAGCATAAAGAGAATTACGGTGTTACGACAAAACTCGTCACATTGAACGAGGTTTATTCATCAGAGGGAAGAGATAAGCCAGAAAAAATAAAGTATTTCATTAAAAATGCAATAGAACAGTGGGGTATAGATTATGTGATGCTTGTGGGCAGTGCAGATAAATTGCCGGTGAGGCTGTCATACACTTATGACGGCGAAGAGGATAATTTTCCAAGCGATCTTTATTATGCAGACATTTATGATTCCGGTGGACATTTTTCCCCGTGGGATACAAATAATAATAATCTATTCGGTGAGTATCAGTATCAGGGAAAAACCGATGACATGGATCTTTATCCAGACGTTTATATCGGCAGATTGGCATGCGATAACGCCGCGGGAGTGTCCACGATAGTGAATAAAATTATTTATTACGAGAGCAACACATTCGGGAAAGAATGGTTTACACGGGCAGTATTGTGCGGCGGGGACAGCCATAATGACAATGGTGGCATATATGAGGGAGAGTACACAAAAAAGCAGGCTCTTTCTTATCTGGACGATTTCACAATCACAAAATTGTATGCTTCTCTCGAAAATCTTGATGGCAAAAGTATAAGAAAAGAAATAAACGACGGGGCAGGATTTGTTGATTTTTCTGGACATGGAAACAGGTACAGCTGGGCAACACACCCCCCTGGAGAATTTAGTAAATGGATAGGTATTGATATGAGCGATGTATCTCTGCTTTCAAATGCCAACGAGTATCCAATAATTGTGCTGGACGCATGCTCCACCGGTGATTTTGAACATGGAAACTGTCTTGCATGGCATTTTGTTAAATCCAGTGATAAAGGAGCAATTGCCACTTTTGCAACTACGGCGCTCTCATGGGGTTATATTGGCTCTTCGTGCACTATAGGTCTATCTGGGTATATGGACGTACACCTTACCAAGCATTTCTCGAAGATGGAAAGGGCGGGAGAGATACTTGCCAACAGCATTGAGGACTACCTTAACCATCATTCCGAGATGGACAAACATGATTACAAGACAATTGAGGAATTTGAATTATTCGGCGACCCGTCTCTGGCAACAGGCGGGAGGGGATGCAGCATAAATAAGCCGCGATCAGGACATCTTTACCTCTTTAACAAGGAAGTTATGCCAACGCTCTTTGGTGGAACATTCATAATCGGAAAAATAGGGATTGAAGCAGCAGTATCTAGCGACATAACAAAAGTGGAATTCTATGTTGATGATAAATTAAGATATGCTGCGGAAAATGAACCATATGAATGGTTCTGGGATGAAAAAGGATTGGGAAAACACAGCCTAAAAATCGTGGGATATGAAGAAAGCGGGGGAGCAGTGGAAAATTCAATGGATGTCCTCATCTTCAATATATGATCGAAAAAGTAACAGTTACCGGGCATATTGCACTGGATTTCATTTTTGATATACCCTACTATCCTGAAAAAAATCATTCGATTTTCATAAAACACAAGGAAGAACATTTCGGCGGCGGCGCAGCCAACATCGCCGTGGGGCTTGCAAAATTGGGCTGCAAAAGTGAGCTTATAGCTACCGTAGATGAAAATTTTGAGAGCAGTCATTACGGTCTTTATCTTAAAAATCTGGGCGTGGAACTTAACTTAAAAAAATTTAAAGGGGAGCTTGCCAGGGCATACATATTCAATGATGAAGAACAAAATCAGATAACCTATTTTTACTGGGGCGTATCTGAAAATATGAAGCATGCAGGAACTAATGCAAGAGATACTGTTCATATTGCCCCTTCCCATCCTGGATTTGCGTGCGATATGGCAGAGAATGCAAAATTCCTTGCATTCGAGCCGGGCCAGGACATTCCCAGATATAAAAAAGAGCAGCTGTCTTTTATACTGGACAATACAGACATTCTTTTCTGCAATAATTTTGAGTTGAAGCAGATAGAAAAAATTTTAGAATTGGAAAAACAAAAATTATTGAGGCAGATGGATGTGGTCATGACGGAAGGGGAGAAAGGAAGCATTCTTTATAGTGAAGGCAATAAAAAAAGAATTCCTGCGGTAAAAGCAAATGTTGTGGATCCTACAGGAGCCGGTGACGCATACAAGGCGGCGTTCTGGGCGGGCTTGATTCGTGGGCTTGATTTGGAGACTTCATGTAAACTGGGGAGTATTGCATCGTCCCTGGTTGTTAAAAAAAGAGGAGCACAATCGGGATTGCCGGACTGGGATAAACTTCTTGAATTGTATGAAATTCATTTTGAGAAAGCAGAAAAGATTTAATCCTTCATCTCTTTTACATGGATATTATGCTGAGAACCTGTTATTCAAGAGACGTGGGAGAAAAGGAATTTGGCAAGACCATAACAATCGCTGGATGGGTAGAGGACATAAGAAATCTTGGAGGGATCGCTTTTATTTTGCTCAGGGATAAAAAAGGAAAGTCGCAGGTCACCTGTATTAAAAAGGAAAACCCGGAGTTGTTTGAAAAAATAACATCTATTCCAAGAGAGAGCGTTATATCGGTGAAGGGGCTGTGCCAGAAAAACGAGAAAGTAATGAACGGATGGGAACTGTTGCCGAGAGAGATGAAAATTCTTTCATGTGCAGAGACACCGCTCCCCATGGGCATTGCCGATAAAGTAAACGTTGACTTCGATACCCGTCTTGACAACAGGTTTATAGATTTGAGGAGGGAAAAAGTTCAGGCAATTTTTAGGATAAGACATACTTTCATTGAGGCAGCATCTGATTTTCTTTCATCCCATGGCTTCGTACAGGTTCATACCCCAAAAATTACCGTCTCCTCTCCAGAAGGAGGCACGGAGGTTTTCAAAATAAATTACTTCGGGAGAGACGCATATCTCGTGCAGTCCCCACAGCTTTACAAACAGATTCTGATGGCCACAGGAATGGACAGAGTGTACGAGGTGGCATGGTATTTCAGGGCGGAGGAGCATGACACATCAAAACATCTGAATGAATCAACGGCGATGGATGTAGAGATGGCATTTATAGAGAGTGAAGAAGATGTTATGCAAGTAGGGGAAAAAATGGTGGAGGCAACCCTTGAAAAAATAACGGAAGAGAGAGAGAAAGAGATTGAATTGTTGGATGCAGACATACACGTACCACAGCTGCCTTTTACGAGGATAAAATATGATGAAGTTGTAGAAATTCTTGAAAAGCATACAGAATTTAAATGGGGAGATGACCTCGGTACAGATGAGGAAAAGATGATAGGAAAAGAACTGGGAGAAGATTTTTATTTCATAATCCGGTTCCCTTTGAAAACAAAGCCTTTTTATGCCATGCCTGACGGGCAGTATGCAAAAGCCTTTGATTTGGAATGCAATGGAACGGAGATTTCATCCGGGGCACAGCGTATCCATGACTACAATATGCTGAAAAATAGGATTGTGGAACTGGGAATGAATGTTGAAAATTTCAATGAGTATTTGAAGGCTTTCCGCTATGGAATGCCCCCCCACGGCGGGTTCGGCTTCGGAATAGAGCGCTTTCTTATGGAAGCGCTGAACCTCGGCAATGTGAGAGAATGCATCCTGTTTCCGAGAGACAAAAAGAGGATAAGTCCGTAATATTTATAAACCAATGCCTGTTATAACTTTGGAGGAGAAAATGAGCAGAATAAAAGGGAAAACAGTTGTTGTTGCCCTGCTATTTTTTACATTGGCTTTTGTGCCTTTAGTCATCACTGGAAATGCAGAAAAAGAACAGGTGCAAACAGTAACATGTTATTTGATAGGAAATGGAGATAGGGTAAAGAAACAGAACGAGCTCTCGATACAGGAAACGGAAAATCTCCTCGAGAAAATTGGGACAGCAGTAGAGGTATTTAAACCATTGAAAGAAAGGGACGGGGCTTATCTTACAGATACCGAAAGAGAGGAAGCAAAATATGTGCTTGACGAACTCTTCGCAGCATTGCGTGATGCAGGTCTTATAGAAGCGGGAGTTACTCCGTATACAGTAGGTCTTTTTCCCGATGCTGGGATAGCACTTCTCCATCCCATTTTGAGCTGTGGCGTTGGCTGCAGTTACATCCCACTATACCCGGGAGAGGCTTTTCTCGGTGTAATGCTCCGTCCGATCTTCCTACAGTATTTCTTTGCGGGTTACACTGGCTGTTTCAATGTCCGGCTGGCTCCACCGAGAATTGAATACTGGGACTGGGTAGGAACACAAACCATCATGGTGTTCGGCTTCGTGGGTATTTACATCGATTTCGCGAGCGTTGGACTCGGAATACCACCTGTACAGGTTCTGATAGGAGAGAGTCTGTTCACTGCTGGCATAGATTGGTGGTTATAAGGTCAACCCAACTTTTTCTCTCTTTCTCTTTTTGTTGATAAAGATTATCTTATTTTTGCATTTGCTACCAGTGCCTGGCCGAAAGATATGCCCCCGTCCCCTGCCGGGAGCTTTTCATTTCTCAGAAATTTTATGTCACGGCTTTCAACTTCTTTTCTGATGACTTTTACCATATGCTCATTATAGGCACATCCCCCTGCAACACCTACGGTGGCAATATGTTCCCTTATCGCATATTCCACTGCAATCTCTGCCAGCCCCTTCGCCAGGTACTCCTCCGCAGAAAAAGCTAGATTTTTCGTATTTTTTTTCCTGCCATCCCAGATTTTATTGAGCATATAAGACGTATTAAGGACTGGAACATCTCCCCATTCTATTTTTGGATTGATTGCTTCGCTTTTCCCTCCCGTTGCATAACTCTCGAGCCTCATGGCCGGCTCTCCCTCATATGTCCTCACGTTGCGTATGTCGAGCAAGGCAGCAACGGCATCTAAAATCCGGCCACAACTTGTGGTTTTTATGCCTTCCTTTTTTTTCACTTGCTTGAGCAGTATTTCTATTTCTTTTTTTCCATAAGGAAACGATTTTTCACGGGTATAAAGAAAGTCATCGAGTTCACTTCCCGATGGCAGAATGCTGGCAACCATCCTCAAAGGGTATTTTGTGGCAAGGTCTCCCCCAATCATGTACTGCTCTTCAAGATGTCCCACTCTTTCATAATCGGAAAAGGAGCAGTGAAGAACTTCCCCACCCCATATATTGCCATCCTCTCCATAGCCGATGCCGTCGATGGCAATGCCAACTGTCTCATTTACGCCAAATTCTCCCATGAGCCCTGCGATATGGGCATGGTGATGCTGAACACCTATAACTGGGGCAGAATATTCATCTCCGAACTCCATTGCCATCTTTGTAGTCGAAAACTGGGGATGGGTATCATGGGCAACTGCCTCCGGCCTCGCATTTGTCAGCTTAAGCAGATGCCTCGTTTCCTCTTCGAGAAATTGGATTGTGTCATGCTTTGTTGTATTCCCTATGTAGGGGGATAAAAATGCCCTGCCGTTTGCCAGAATGCATGACGTAACGTTAAGTTCAGCCCCGAGAGCGAGGACATCTTTTGTATTGAACGACAATTTCACTGGAGCGGGCACGTATCCCCTGGAGCGCCTCAGCAGCACAGGCTTTCCGTCAACAAAGCGGACTACTGTATCATCACATCTATGTGCTATTTTTCTGTCATAAAGCAGGAAATAATCCACCCTGCCTCCAAATTTTTTTATCGCCTCCTTGTTTTTGTATACGATGGGCTCGCCCGGCACGTTTGCAGATGTCATTATAAGAGGATGGGGACATTTCTGGAAAAGCATGACATGCAGCCCGGTATAAGGAAGCATAATCCCCACATTGTGCAGGCCAGGTGCCACCATTTCCATTTTCTTTTTCTTTTCAAGTACGACAATGGGCTTGATATAGGAAGTGAGCATTTCTTTTTCTTTATCATCAATGAATGCAATATTTTTTACCATGTCTATGCCATTTGCCATAATCGCGAACGGTTTGTTCTCCCTCCCCAGGATTTCCCTCAATTTTTTTATTGCATCAGGATAAAAAGCAGAACATGCTATATGGAAACCACCGTTTCCTTTAACTGCAATGATTTTTTTGTTCATTAGCAAGAGAGCAGCTTTCCAGATGGCTTCCCTGCCCGATTTGAGATTATTTCCCATTCCGTCAAGCAGATATACCTGGGGGCCACATGTTTCACATGCAATTGTCTGAGCGTGATATCTTCTATCGGCAACGTCAGTATATTCTGCACGGCAATCATTGCACATTGGAAATTCGTCCATGGTTGTATTTGGACGGTCATAGGGAAGTTTTTTTATTACTGTATATCTCGGACCGCAGTTGGTGCATGTGGTAAAAAAATAATTGTATCTTCTATTATTCCTGTCATTCATTTCTTCTATGCACTCGTCGCATATGCCAACATCGGGCGGAATAATGGAAGCAGTGCCATTCTTTACATCCTCGCTGCTCTTCCTTATTTCAAAAGTTTTGAATACTTCTTCCTTCCCCCATTTTACGTCCATGCTGTCAATATTTGCCAGCGGGGGTTTTTTTCTTTCTATATCATTGATAAAATTCTCTATTCTTTCCTTACTGCCTTCAACGACTATTTCCACCCCTGCATCACCGAGATTGAGGACATATCCCTTCAGTTTGTTAGAAAATGCAATCCTGTAAATGAACGGGCGGAAGCCCACTCCCTGAACGACGCCATTGACTATTATTTTCGCACGCATTTCTCATGTTGAGAACCGCAGCATATTTAATCCTTTTCCATTCACAACATGAATAAATGATTTGCACATGTAACTGTTGATGGAATTATATGAAGTAATGGGGAACAGGTGGAGTACGCTCCATTTTCATAGGACTTCATTTCCAATGGAAAAACTTGATAAAATCCTTGAAGTGGGACTGCTTTCCCCTTCCGGGGCAGATAAGAAACCCTACATATGTATTATCGTTGATGAAGTTGACCTGAAAAGATAGATACGGGAGTGCTGCGAAAAAACAGATAAGGAATTTTATGACTCGTCCCTCCCATGGTTCAAGGCATGGATGAAAAAGAAAAATATCTCTCTAAAACGGAAGTTCCAGAAAAAAATTTGATGTGGAAAGCTCAAAAAACTCCAGAATTAAGGAGGCGGTCGCTATTTTTTTCTCTTAAGATTCAATTTTTTTCTAGTGGCTACTTTTATGCCACGATGTGG
>JAYEJS010000041.1 GCA_034660695.1 Candidatus Thermoplasmatota archaeon
ATTGCATATCAAATCGCACTTTGATCCCGACGATCAGAAAGCTGACTTTAAATTGGTTGAAAATTGAGAGAGGTTGCTGAGATATTGCTTCAAAAATCTATGATGTTACCCATTCTGAGGAACATCTTCCCACAAAAAACTTTATAACTTCTGTCGCCTGGATTGCTCCGGTTATCCCGGCTACTGCTTCCAAAATGGGAAATTTTTCTTGAGGCGGCAGCAGTTATGTACATGCCGACAGCCGAGCCCAAACCTCCTGCACCCACTATTGCCACCCTGCCTTTTTTCAATCGCTTCTGCCCTTCAGTCCCAAAACCTGGAATGATAATCTGCCGCCAATACCTTTCCCTTTCTTTTTTCATCAGCATGGTCAACCCCCAAAAGTGTTAATAAAATTCTTTTGCCATTTTATTTACTCTGTCTTTTACATTTTTTCCATGGTATGCATCCACCATAATGTGGGCAATTTCCTCCATTTCCTGCTCTTTCATACCTGTATGCGTGGCTTCGGCAACTCCGACACGCCCTGAAATGTCTACGAAAATTCTCTGTCCTTCCATTTTTCTACAGAACGCTTTTGCCTTTTCCGGCTGAAAGTCAAGTAAAATTTGGTGTGACTGCGTAAAATTTTTTTCCGGAAATTTTATTGGTATGCCCATTTCATTAAGCAGGAAGGCAAGTTTTTGTGCATTTTTTACTATCTGCCCTGCATACTTTTTTCCATTTTCCAGCATTTCTTCGAGAACAATTCCAAGGGCAGCGATACGATGGACATGTGGATTATCGATCAAGCCAATTCCCTCATCGAAGTCAAATAAAAGCATTTTTTTTAACGCATCAGCCTTTTCCGTGGAATTTGTAAGAACAACGCCCCCCTGAGGGCCTGGAAATGTTTTGTGGGTTGAACCTATCATTACTTCTGCCCCCTCTTTTAACGGCTGCTGGAATTTGCCGCCTGCTATAAGGCCCAGAACATGGGAAGCATCATAAGCCAGCGTGCCATACTTCTTTGCGTTTTCAAGTTCTTTTATCGGGTGGGGAAACAGAATGGTAGAGGCGCCCAGCATCGTGACTTCGGGTTTTTCAGAATCTATAACTTCTTTCGCTTTCCCCATAATTATTTCTGTATCTTCTGTTGGAAGGGGAACAAAAGTCCGTTCAAATTTTTTGTAGCCAAACGGATAACCCCCCTCTTCCTTTGAAATTGCAGCGATCTTTCCCCGGTATGAAGTAAAGGAAAAAAGAATGGCCAAATTGCATACATTTCCTGATAGAGGTGTAACAAATGCATATTTTGCGTTAAAAACCTTTTTTGCCAGTTTTTCCACTTCACCGAAAATTTTAACCGTAAATTCGCTCCCGCCGTACCATTTATCTCCATATCTGCCAGCAAGATCTGATGAAAGGGCACTTAGAGCAGAAGGAATAATTTTGTTCTCGGATGCAATAAGGTTTAATCCAGAGGAGCGATACCTTTCATGTTTTTTTATGAGTGATGGGAGCACGTTCAATTAACGTGGCGGAGCTTAAAAATTTTAAGCTTTCCTGTATTTCTTCCAGACGAGAGCAATAACTACCACGATAATTAGTATTAAAATGATGACAAAAGCGATAGCACCTCCAGATATGCCTTTTTCTGTGCTTTTAACGAATACGGGAATGGAAGCAGTTTTTTCACCCCAATCTGGATTTGCAGAAGGGGAATAAATTACCTCTATCCAGCCTTCCTCTGAACTTACTCCATCAGCCCTGAATATCAAAGGTATGGATTTGGTATTGCCACCTGCGTATTTGGACGGGACAACAAAATCTGTCTGAGCAGCCGTTACTTTCCAGGCACTTGATAAGTTCAGTGTATTTATCTTAACGTAAATATCGCCATTGCACAGGTTGGTTATATTCAGGTAAACTTTCTCACTTCCGCCCTTAACAACATTTATCATGTTATCGGATAGTTGTGGTGCAATTCCCTTATCCTCGAAATCCTGCATGACCGTCACTTTTTCCTCCGCCTCCGACCCCTTTACCAGAAAACTTCCGTTTGTATAGGCGTGAATATTGAAGGAATCATATGAAAACGCTGCTGTTTCTTTTTTGGCTGTTAATTTAAT
Source organism: Candidatus Thermoplasmatota archaeon (assembly GCA_034660695.1). Taxonomy (NCBI): domain Archaea; kingdom Methanobacteriati; phylum Thermoplasmatota; species Thermoplasmatota archaeon. The sequence goes on from JAYEJS010000041.1 coordinate 2,112, forward strand.
GGAAATGGTCTTCCTTTCCTCCCCTCCACTAAATCCTTTTGGAGTAATGGTAAATGAGTACAGGGAAGGTGACACGGAAAGCCATTCAGGAACATCATCTGTATCAAAATATATGGTAACAGGAAGGGGCAGAAATGAGCCAAACCCCCATCTGAAGGTCACATCAGCATTTATGGTTACGGAATCCGTGGGCGGGACTGGTGGGGCATCCTCAACATTAAGTTCAAGCTGGGACGAAACAAAACATGCTCCCGCTGACGGCAAAAATAATGCAAGCAGGGACAATAGCACAATTATCTTTCCAAATGCCATGTTCATTTATACGCCAGCAGTATAATAAATTTTTTACACTTATTGTTCTTCTATTGTTATACTGTTTATTATTACCTCATCAACCGGCCAATCCTGCATCGGCCCATATGGTGTATTCTTTGTCGTCGTATCTACTGAGGCAATTGCCTCCAATACATCCATTCCTTCAATAACCCTGCCGAATGCGGCATACTGTCCGTCAAGGAAATGCTGCGCTCCGTCGCAGATGAAAAATTGGCTTGTGGCACTGTTGGGATCGGTTGTCCTTGCCATGGATATCGCACCGTCAACATGCTGTAAATCAGGATTGGTCTCAAAATCTATTGGCCCGTACGGGCTTTCCTTATTTGTGCCATTGGGATAAAATCCACCGCCCTGTATCATGAAATTATCAATGACACGATGAAAAACAAGACCATTATAAAATCCGTTGTTAGCGAGTTTTATAAAATTTTTAGTTGTTGCAGGCATTTTATCCTCATATAACTCAACTTTCATCGTTCCCATGCTTGTTTTTATGACTGCTATGTGATTATTTTCATTTTCCATGCATCCGCTCAGGGAAGATGCAATCAAAACCCCCAGTGCTAATATAATGAACTTTTTCATGCTCATGTATTAAAAATGTATAGATATACTTTTTGAATTCTACAATGGCTGGGGTAAAATTTTTTTCAGCCGTTTAACCGTCCTCAGCTTTTCCTCGTTTCCAATTTTTGCCTCATTTATTCCTTCCCTTATAAGTGATGTTGCCTCATCCATCGCCTTCCTATTTACGGGGTAGGGAATGCCATCCTTGCCACCAACGGCAAAAGAATATTTTATTGGGTCTTTCCATGAGGGGGGTGAGCCGTACATTAACTCGGAAATAAAAGCAAGGGCCCTGACAGTTGCCGGGCCGACACCCTTTGTTGAAAGCATTTCCTCGTAATTCTTTGGCTGGAACTCATACATCCCTTTCATCACATTCCAGTTTATCCTTCTTGGCATCTCGAGATGTGGATTTTTCATCCCCTTCCATCCATCCAGAGTTGTCTGCCATGAAGGTTTTTTCAGCAACTCCCATTCTCTCTTCAAATGTCTTGGATCATCGTTTACCAGATCGACGGATATATCTCTTGCATCTTTGCTTTCCCTTGCAGTCATGTCCATTACCTCCCCGCCCCTCCCAAGAATTGCATCATGAGGCTCTTCTACAAAACTTTTTACGTTGTCAGAAAGCCAGTGGTACCTTCTTGCATATCTTGAATCGACATTCATTCCCTGCTGAATAACAGCCCAATCCCCATCTTCCGATATTATGATGGCATGGTGATACAGTTTATAGCCGTCCTGAAGGGCAGCATTATCCACTTTTGCGGCCATCCTGCTGGAGTATTTTAGTGTATCAACAGCATCGCCTCGCAAGCCCATCTCCTTGCCAATAATTTCTATTTCCTCCAAAGTTTTTTTCGAACTTTTGCCCTTGCCGCCTGCTATGCGCATTCCCTCATCTGCCGTCAAAGCTTCCTTTAAAGCCCCGCATGTCACGGTTGTGGTTCCAGATGAATGCCAGTCAAACCCCAGTACACATGAAAAGGCCTGAAACCAGAAAGGATCGGATATTGTCTGCAAAAACCGTTTATGCCCGTACTCGTAGATCATAACTCCGGATATTGCTTTGGCAAGTTTTACCATTCTCCCGAATAACCATCGCGGCGCCTTTCCAGGATGCAAAGGCAGGGAAGCAGTGCCCGTCTTTTCCATTATAAACTTATAGACATGAGCATATAAAAGCTTGTAGGGGGATACATTTCATAATAAAAATTTTATCTTTTGTGCAAGAACTATGGGAGGCAGGGGGAAGAAGAGGCGGTGATTGTAAAATTAGAGGAGGGAAATTCCTCTTTCTATCCCCCATTATATATTATATAAAACTAGAGATTTGTTATTACTTATAAAGAATATCTGACAAACATCGAAACATATAAGACAAACATCGAACACAAAATTTTTTATACCACCTACCAATAAACTCAAGGGTGTTAGCATAGAAGAAATAGTGGTATTTTCATCCATTGTGATGATCGGTCTCTCGTGTTTATTGGTGATAGTTTCAACGGCATCATATATCAGGATTAGAGATATAAAAATGTTTTTTCTTGTCGTAGCCTTTCTTGTGTTTTTGACAAAGGGTATTCTTCTCCTCACGAATGTGGCCCAGCAAAGTATCGGCCTCATCATTCTCGATCTTATAATAGTTATTTTTCTTTATCTTACAGCAGTTAAATGATAGGTAATTTGACGGGAGTGCTACCAAATGATAAAAGAGGATTCACTGGCTCTGGAAACAAGAAGAAAAATATATGATCTTATTCTAAACTATCCAGGGCTCCATGAAAGGGAAATCGCAAGAAAATTGAACATGTCTTTGAGCACCCTCGACTATCACCTTCATTATCTCGAAAAAAGGGAGATAATAGTATCTAAAAGGGATGGCAGATATACCCGATATTTTGTTTCGCTAAAGGTGGGCACTCAGGATAAAAAGATTATTGCCATATTGAGGCAAAAAACACCCCGCAATATAGTGCTTTTTTTGTTGATGCACCAGAATTCCATCCACAAGGAAATATGTGAGGCGGTGAAAAAATCTCCATCTACCGTATCATTTCATTTAAAAAAAATAATCGAAGCAGGCATTGTTGAAGCCATTTCTTTGGGAAGAGAAACATCCTATTCTGTAAAGGATAGAGAACAGGTGATAAAAATTCTTATAACTTATAGAAGTACATTTGTTGACGGTGCCGTCGATAGGTTTGTAGAAACATGGTCATCTTTGAACCCCGATCATATTAAAAAATAGATCACTCCCTCTTGAACAATATCCAGGTTGCAACAACTAAAATTGATATGGCGCTGCATACTGCCATACCTATAAAAACCGGATTTTTCACGATTGACTCTATAGTAATGTCATGAACGCTGAAATGCGGAATGCTTATCAATAAGAAAAACTCTCCCCCGCTCTTGGAATTTACATTGACCAGCACGTATTCCGGCTGCAGCCCGTCATCATTTGGATTTAGGACATCTGCAATATCCTCAGCCATTGGAATTTCTTTTCCGTCAAACATTACTCTAAGTCCTTGCACTGACAGTACGCCTTTCCCTATATTGACTTTTATGGTCTTTCCTGCCGTATGCTCGTCGCCGCTCACGGTAAATTCAGCTTTTTTCGATGTCGGCGTTGTTTTGTTTCCTATGGTAACGTTATCATAATATGATATAGAATCCACTTTATATTCTCCCCCTTCTTTTATAATTGTAATTTCTCCCCCAAGGCTACCCGTTTTTATCGCATCTTCAACCGTCTTCATTTCTTCCGTCCCATCCGATAATGGCTTCGTATCAACGCCTCTAAACATGGCCGTTCTGTGAGCTACTATCCCGCCACTTTTTTCCTCAAGCATATAATTGCTTACTATAGTTCCAGAAAAATTTTCTTTTGAAAGCTCGATGATATTGTCTTTTATTTTTTTAGTGTTGTATCCCTGTAAATTTGAAAAAATAATGTCCCCAGTTGTACATATTTTCAGGAATTGGATGGAAGTATCATGCATCTCGATGCTGCAATCTTCATCTGAATATTTACATTGTGACCCTTCAAATGTTAATTTTTTGTATGATAATTTACATATATATTCTTTAAGCCATCCCTCTTTTTCCAGAAGTTTATCCAGCAATTCATTGTCCAGAATTTGAAGATACATCTCACTACGACCTGCCTCGTAAGTTATATCCAACAAATGTGACTCATTATCCGAATAAACAGAAATAATGCATCCTTCCAGTCCAGATATTGCATACTTTCCGGTTACCCCGCCTGACTCGCATTGCCCAAAATTTCCGATATCAAAATAGTGGCTACCGTTTCCATCACCTTCGGCATTCGTGTTCACAGCCACACCGCTTCCAAAAATAATAAGTAATGCGCTAAGGAGGGTTAACAACTTTATTCCCTTCATTTAAAAACCATTATCCCTTTTTGTCTTATAAAAAATATGGTACAGTTATCGAACGCTCACTCAATGTCCAGCCTTTCAAGGAGGGCAGCAGCCATAAGAGGGAGGATGGCAGTTGCATCCCCTTCTATTGTTACATGCTTCGATTCCTCTTTCAACTTCCCCCATGAGATTCCTTCCCTGATTCTCGCTCCAGAAAGGGAGCCGTCCCATTCCGGCGATGACGTTATATAAACCGTGCTATCAAGACCCCCCCGGAACTGGTTCCACCATATCAAATGGTGCTTTGATATGCCCCCTCCGATTATGAGAGCCCCCATTTTTTCCTTATCATTGAAAAATATATCCGCCAGTTCTTTTTCGTCCTTCAATAAATCGATTTTGAATGGATGGTATTGGGAAAACATCCATATCTGGGAGCCTACAGCACCGTCTGTTATGCCCGGGACATATACAGGTACATCCCTTTTCCATGCCCAGTACAATATCGATTCCTCGCCAAGCATCTTTCCCATCTCCCAGCAAATTTCTCTTGTACCCCACTCATTTTTTTCTTTGATCATACGGCCCAGCAGCTCCTGCATTTTTTCTTCTATTATCGTCCCGTAACTTTCGTTTGGAACGAGAATATTTCCCAGCCTATTCACCTTTCTTCTGTGAAGTTCAACATCATCCATCAGAAAAGAACCATGGTAATAATTCTTCCAGTTTCTGGCCATATCATGGTCAAGCGTGCCGCATGTGGTCATAATAAGATTTACTATGCCGTGTTTTACCATCTCTTTTATAATTCCCCTCGTTCCTGCGGCGATTATGCATGCAGGAAATGAAAGGCTTATTTTGTAGCCCTCCTTTACCATGCTTTCAAGTATATTCACTCCCTCACCAATTTTTTTTGCAGTAAAACCGCCTGCATCGTACATCTGGCAAATTAACTCATTGGCACTCATTTTTTTATTCAGTATCATATCTTTGACAGGTATCATAAAAAACAAAAATAGGTGAAAGTATAAAAAAGATGGGTAGAGGGTGCAAGCTTACTTGGCAATCAGCATCTCACTTAGTATTCGGGCATTTCTCCACCGGGCATACCGCCGCCGGGCATTCCTCCACCCGGAGGCATACCGCCTCCACCGCCCCCTCCCTTTGCGGCGATTACATCGTCGATACGCAGTATCATAACTGTTGTTTCTGTAGCTGATTTTACCGCTTGTAATCCCACTTTCAGCGGCTCCACAACATTTAGTTTCCTCATATCCTTTGGTTTGCCTTCGAAAACGTCAACGCCGTGGTATTTATTTCCTTCTTTGTGCGCCTTCTTCAGATCTATGAGCATGTCTATCGCATCGATGCCTGCATTAGTGGCAAGTGCCTTTGGGATAACTTCTATTGCATCGGCAAAACTCTCAACAGCCATCTGTTCTCTGCCACCAACACTGTTGGCATAGTCCCGCAAGCCGAGTGAAACCTCGGTAGCTGCTGAACCACCACCTGCCGTTATTTTTCCATCCTCGAGTGCAGCCGCCACGACGGACAATGCATCATGTATTCCGCGGTCTATCTCATCCACAACATGTTCTGTACCGCCCCTAATAAGAAGGGTGACAGCCTTTGCTTCTTTGCATTCCGTGACAAAAACCATTTCATCGTCGCCTATCTTTTTCTCTTCAACTCTTCCTGCATAGCCCAGATCACTCTCTCCAATTTCATCCAGTTCTGATACTATTGAAGCATCTGTTGCCCTTGCAAGTTTCTCCATGTCCGATTTTTTTACCCGTCGTACGGAAAATATTCCCGCCTTGGACAAATAATGTTGTGCCAGATCGTCTATTCCTTTCTGACATAGTACGGTATCGGCACCAGACGCTTTTATTTTATCCACCATCTTACGAAGCATTGCCTCTTCTTCATTAAGGAACTTCTGTAGCTGCGTCGGGTCAGATATGCGTATCTGTGCATCCACCTCCGTCTTCTTGACTTCTAGGGCAGTATTGAGCAGCAAAATTTTCGCGTCCTTCACAACTTTTGGCATGCTTGGATGAACTCTCTCTTTGTCCAGTACTATACCTTCTATCAATTCTGTATCTTCAACAGACCCACCGTGTTTCTTCTCTATTTTTATGTTGTCCAGATCAACTGTAATTTTTCCATTTTCCTCATCGGAAACAGCCTTTGCCGCCCTGTACGAAATATCTGAAAGTAGTTCCTTATTTGAGGTCGCAGCCTTGCCGGTCATGGCTGTCACTGCAATTTGCTTCAGTATTTCGGCATCATCTGGCTTAACCTCTTCCGTAATACTCCCCAGAATCTCGCATGCTTTTTTGCTGGCCATGCGGTATCCATCTGCAATCACCGTCGGATGAACGTTCTGATCCACAAGCTCAAGAGCTTTCTTAAGCAGTTCTCCAGCAAGTATTACGGCAGTAGTTGTCCCATCCCCGCATTCCTCGTCCTGAGTTTTTGCCACTTCCACAATCATTTTTGCTGCAGGATGCTCAACGTCTATTTCCTTGAGAATTGTAACACCGTCATTCGTAATAACAACATCTCCCATGCTGTCTACGAGCATCTTGTCCATTCCCTTTGGTCCCAGAGTGGAGCGTACAGCATCTGCTATCGCCATTGCAGCCCTCATATTGTTGTGCTGTGCATCTTTACCCTGTTCTCTTTCAGTCCCTTCTTTTAATATTAATATTGGTTGTTTTCCAGATAACATATTACATCACCAAGAACGGTATAATAATTCTTCTATATAAAATTTACTCTGCAATAACATCTTGGGAACCATTCTTATATGCGAAGTAACAGTTATCACACAGGTATGCAGATATGCTCTCAACAAAGTGAGCATGATCCTTGCATATCTCCTGATAACAATGGTGGCATTTTGCAAAGCTTTTTACCCCGCATATGTAGCAGCCCATGTTCTCCTATGTATATCATGACATGACTTATATAGATTTTGAAGGCAGGCGTGAATTGATAAGGTTTTTATGTTCTACTTTATTAAGGTAGGTGATAACAAATGAGAGCGAAAATCTTTATACATCATGTTTCTGGTGGTTTACTTCCTTATGATTATCAATATGCCATGGCTTCCATGCTGTACGAAAAATTGGCAGTTGGAAATGTAAAACTGGCGGATGAAGTACATTTCCATCAGGGTTTCAAATTTTACAATTTTTCAAATTTGTTGCTCGAGAATCGCAGACCGTCAGGCAAGGGATTAGCATTCGAAAATGCATATTTCATTCTTACTTCGCCGGATGCGGTGTTTATAAAAAGTTTTACAGAAGGTTTGCTTCAGGAACCGGAATTTAATCTGTATAAAGAAAATTTTGTTGTAATAAGAATAGAGATATTGAAGCAAATGGAATTGAAAAGCCCGTGCACTTTTAAAACATCGAGTCCGATATTTGTTAAAACGATGAGGGAAAAAGACGGAAAACTTGTGGAATGGGATTTGTATCCAAAGGATGGAAAATTTCACGAGAACGTTCATAAAAACCTCGTAAAGAGGTATACAGAATATTATGGCAATGGGCTGAGTAATGATCATTTTGAGATTATCAATGTAAAAAACTTCAAGCCAAAACGCATTATTATAGGCGGTGGCATACAGGCAACTCCGAGGAGGTGCTCGTTGATGACCTTTACTGTTGAAGCTAGTAAAGAATTACTCCAATTTGCTTATGATGCAGGGATTGGAGAAAAGAATGCAATGGGATTCGGTTGTTTGGAAGTGGTTGAGTGAGAGAGAAATGCCTCCAAAAGTTTAAGATAAAAAACATAATTAGGATTATGGTTAAATCCGAGGAGTTTGAAACATGCCCTTTCTGTGGAGCTAGCGTAAAAACAAAGAATATGTCCGTGCATAAGATAAAGGTTCATTTCGATGATATGAAAGGCATTCAAAAGAATAAATTGATGACCAAGGAGGAGATAGACGCTGTGTGCGAGAGAGCAACTGAATTGAATTAATACAAGTAGGGAAGGAGAAATCCGCGGTAAATCTATTCAAAAAAGTGTTGTCCATTGATCCGTCCAACTTTGGAGCATGGCACGATCTGGGGTTGGCGTGGGCGAAGCTCGGAAAAACCAAAAAGGCTCTGGAGGCACTGGATAAATGCATTGAAATAAAGCCAGATCTCGCTCCCGCATGGGCCAACAAAGGACTCATCCACCTCCCCTCAGAAAAATATGATGAGGCGTTGGAATGCTATCAAAAAAGCGTTGAGCATGATTCTTCTTTTCTTCAGGGCTGGTACCACATAGGTATCATAAATGCCGTGAAAGATAATTTTGAGGAAGCGCTGAAATGCATTAACAAAGCTCTGGCTCTGAATGACGAGTATTATATGGCGTGGTTTACCAAAGGAGAAATTTTGGCAGCGATGGGAAGAGAAAAGGAAGGTGAGGAATGCTACCGCAGGGCATATGAATTAAATCCCGGGTACGCGTGGAAAGCATTGGAAGGAGAAATCGAGGGAGAGAACATCATCCACCATGCCAGCGGTATGCAAGCCAAGAAAAAAAGAGGTGGGAGTAAAGATTTTAAATGATAACGTATTGAGATTAATTACCTATAGATATTGGAGGTATTATTATGTCATACACACCCTTCCATGAAAAGTTCCTGGAAATAGCAAAAGAAGAAACCAGGTCGATAATCGCAATTAACGATCCAGAATTGCCCGAAGGAAGGTATGTCTTGCTTGAATCCTATTGCGATGAGGTGGGCTGCGACTGTCGGAGGGTATTCTTCAACGTATTTTCTGAAAGAAGAAAAGAAATCGTGGCCGTAATTGCATACGGATGGGAAGATTCAAAATTTTATGCGGATTGGCTTGGTGATAATGACCCAGTCATCATAAAGGATTTGAAGGGTCCTTCGTTAAACCTAGCCAGTCCTCAATCCGGACTTGCCTATATATTGTTGGATAGAGTCAAGGATGTTCTGGAAGATAGAGACTACGTTGAAAGGATAAAGAGACATTATCGCCTATTCAAGGATTCGATCGAAAAAGAAGGAGAGTAGTGCGGAGGTTGAAAAAAGAGGAATAGTCTCTACGAATAGGAATTTTTCCTGAAAAATTTCGACATTTTTTATAAAGAGCAATGTCTTATCTCTTGGAGTGGGATGAGATGACACTTTATGAATTTGGACAAAAAATTCGCAAAGCCATA
>JAYEJS010000042.1 GCA_034660695.1 Candidatus Thermoplasmatota archaeon
TTCATCCCATCCCATGGGTTCATCAAATTAGGATGGGATTCTCTTATTTTTTACGAAATTTTTTGAGCTACGAGGTATCTCAAAAATGGTTAGCCTTTTATATGATGAAGCCTAATCTGTATCTACCCACTCTAAATCTTTTTATAAAAATTTTCTTTTACATTCATGGAAAAATTGAAAAAAATGGCTGCCTGCCATGTAGTAAGATATGTTGAAGATGGCATGGTGGTCGGGCTGGGAACAGGCTCTACGGTAAAATATGCGATAAAAAAGATAGGAGAAATGGTGAAGAAAGGTGTGAAAATAATCGGCATTCCGACATCTTTGGAAACGGAAAAATTGGCAAGAAATGAAGGTATAACCCTTTCCACTCTTAATGAGCATGAGATAGACATTACTATTGATGGAGCTGATCAGGTCGATGAAAATTTAAACCTGATAAAAGGGGGAGGGGGAGCTCTGCTGAGGGAGAAAATGGTGGCAAGCTGCTCAAAAAAAGAGATAATAATCGTGGATGAGTCAAAGATTGTGGAATCCTTTTCTTTTCCCCTGCCTGTCGAGGTTGTCAAGTTCGGATGGAAAAGCGTTGTGCCTAAGATTAAAAAGCTGGGCTTCATGCCTGAATTGAGAGGCGATTTCGTAACGGATAATGGAAATTACATACTTGACTGCAAATACAAAAATATTGAAAATGTTGGAGAGATGGAAAAACTGTTGAACAACGTTCCAGGCGTTGTGGAAAACGGTCTTTTTATAGATCTGGCAACAGAAATCATTGTGGGCACGGCCGATGGAGCGAAAAGTATTAGAAGGCAATAAATTTACTCACAGCAATGACTATAATACAGGAAGCACAGAAAGGCATAATCACCGACGAGATAAAAGAAATTGCCAAGGTAGAAAGAATTGAAGCTGAAACGATAAGAAGGAGAGTTGCTGAAGGAAAAATTGTCATACCATATAACCCAATTCATTCCCCGAAGCCGATAGGCATAGGAAAGGGGCTGCGCGTAAAAGTTAATGCCAACATAGGCACTTCCAGGGAATACTGCAATATTGAAGAAGAAATAAAGAAGGCAAAAGTGGCAATGGAGGCGGGCTCGCATGCAATAATGGATCTTTCCACCGGCGGGAATCTCGACGAGATAAGAAAAAAACTGCTTAAAACAATTGATATTCCTTTTGGTACTGTTCCAATATACCAAGCAGGAGTAAATGCAATAGAAAAGAAAAAAGCCATTGTGGAAATGACTTCTGATGACATGTTTAATTCGTTTAAAAATCAGGCAGAACAGGGAGTGGATTTTGCAGTTGCCCATGTCGGAGTCACAAAGGAAAGCGTTGAAAGGTTGAAGAGGCAACACCGTCTCATCCCTATGGTTTCCAGGGGAGGGGCATTCCATATGGCATGGATTCTGCATAATGAAGAAGAAAATCCGCTCTATAAAGAATTTGACTATCTGCTGGAAATAGCAAAAGAATATGACCTAACATTGAGCCTTGGGGATGGAATGCGTTCTGGCGGCCTCTACGACTCAAATGACAGAGCGAAATTCCAGGAGCTTCTTATAATCGGGGAGCTGGTGGAAAGAGCGAGAAATGCAGGCGTGCAGAGCATGGTCGAGGGACCTGGCCACATGCCCCTTCAGGATATAGAGCCGAATATAAAAGTAATGAAGAGAGTTACTGGAGAGGCTCCATATTTTGTTCTCGGTCCGCTGGTAACAGATATAGCCCCGGGCTATGACCATATCGTTGGGGGAATCGGGGGGGCCATAGCAGGCTATCATGGTGCTGATTTTCTTTGTTATGTTACTCCGGCGGAGCATCTATCGCTTCCTGACGTGGACGATGTGAGAGACGGTGTGATAGCAAGCAGAATAGCAGCCCATGCAGCAGATATCGCAAAAGGAATAGATTATGATATTGATGCAGAATTTTCCAAAGCAAGACATGAACTGGACTGGAAGAAGATGTTCCAATCATGCATAGACCCGAAGAAGGCAAAAGAGTACAGGAAAAGAAGAAAACCTACAGAAGACCCGAGAACATGCTCAATGTGCGGAAGATTTTGTGCCATCGAGATAGTGGAAAAATATCTAAAAGAATAGCCCGCCTTACGGTCTAAGCTGTGCTCTTTCCAGTATTCTCCTCGCCCTTTTCTCAACGGGCAAATCAATCATCCTGCCGTTTAAGGATGCAGTTCCAAGTCCTCTGGCATGGGCTTCTTCAACAGCCTCTATTATTTTCTTTGCCTTCTCAACTTCTTCATCGCTAGGCATGAAACATTCGTGGATTATTTTTATCTGGTTAGGGTGTATTACGCCTTTTCCGTCGAACCCCATCTCCACTATTTTCATCGTTTCCTCTTTCAGCCCCATCATATTTTCGACATCTGGATAGATAGTATCTAAAGCCTGCACACCGTGTGCCCTTGCAGACGTAACAATCCTGCATCTCGCATAAAACAATGAATCCCATGTTCTCTTTCCACCCATATCACTCGTGAAATCCTCCGCTCCAAATGCAATAGCGACAACATTATCGCCTGCACCTGCAATTTCAGAAATGTTCTCCACCCCTTTTGCCGTTTCCACTATCGGCATTATTTTTGCATCCAGTCCTTCCTCCTCAAGGATGTTATCGAGTATCACAACGTCCTCTTTTCCTTTAACTTTTGGCAGGCAAATTCCATGCGGTGAGCCATACTTTATAACAGAAATATCGTCTTTTGCCGTCTCCTTATTCACTCTCACCCAGAGCTCGGAGTTTTCGAAGTCGACATATTTAAGGGCATTTTTTACCAGGTAGCGGGCATCCTCTTTCTGCCCCACTGCAACAGAATCCTCAAGATCAAGTATAAGGCAGTCGCAGCCGTAAACGCCTGCACTGTTGATCATCCTCGGATTGTTGCCGGGGATATACATCCTGCTTCTTCGTGGCCCAACGTGCATATCCTCCCTCTTTATGACAACATCATGTAAGTCCTCCCCGCATGCTTTTTGGAGTGCTGCCTCCAGCCTTGCCATTATAACATAATCCAGCGAGCCGTTCTCTTCCACTTTTACCTGCGCCTTCACATCGAGTTCGTCTAACCTTTTCTTAATTAACGATTCAATGTGCTCTCCGAACATATTCTTGTCTTTTCCCTTTATTTCGATGCCCTCTCCCTCAAGAACCGTTACGGTGCAATCCCTTTTGTTTTCCGTTCCAGAAATTCCTTTCTTTCTAATTTTCATTTTTTCCCTCCGGCTATTTCAAAATCAATAAAATCACAGTGGTGGACGATAATTCCTTCGGGTATTCTCTCCACAAAATTTCCCTCCTTGGAATGGGATGCAATGATACTCACCACTTTATCATTCAGCCCCACCTCGGCCGCAAGAGCTGCTCCACTGACAGGATGCCGCAAAATTTTGCCCAGATAAGATTTTCTTGTACCCCCGTCAACTCTTTCATATTCCAGAAGTTTTCCGACATCGTGCAATACAGCTCCTGTAATAAGCAAATCCATATCCACATCTCCCCTTTTCTTTCCCACGGCATATGCCATCCCTGCAACTCTGTTCACATGGTCAACAAGACATCCTGCATCAGGTAATAAAAGCGTAAAAGGTACGTCATCAAGATTTTTCCATCCTCCTCTTCTCATGGCCACTTTCCAGCATTCGACAACCTTTTTTTTCATTTCTTCATCCTTTATCTCCTGGATCAATGGGAATATCTCTTCAAATCCATTCATAGTCCGTAGAATGCCATAAAAATATTAAAAGGTAACCCATGTGGCCTATATCGGCTTTATTCTTTTAATATTTGGAACTTTATCAAAATCTTTATTTACAGAGATTATTTCTTTCACTCCAAACTTTTTCATAGTTGCTGCATGGACACAGTCATAGGGGCTTATTTTGACTTCATCGTAAATTCCGCCTGCCCATCTTATGATGGTATCATTTAATGGAACTATCTTCATCGGCAAGGAGTAAATTGCATCTATTTCATCCTTCACTTCTCCAACTAACCCATATTTCCTCAACGCATTCGCAACTTCGAGCAGCATCAAAGTCGATGCCATTCCATCTATTTCGCCTTTTGCAGGATTTCTAACAATTTTTGCACAAGATTTGCCATACCGCCTGTCCATGGTTTTTGCATAGAAGAAAATGTTGCTATCGATATAAAACAACTTACTCACTTTCCATCTTTTCTTCCAGTTCTTTAACAGATATGTGTTTGTCGAAACGTCTTTTACCTATCAGAATTTTTACGGGATCTTTCACTACTTTAAACCTTTTTAATCTTACCTCATTCTCTTCCAATGATTCTACAATCATGATTTCCCCTGGCACGATGCCCATTTTTTCCCTCACTTTTTTGGGTATGGTAACTTGAAATTTTTCGGTAACTCTTGTTTCTTCCATGTAAGTATACGGTATACCGTATACTTAAATTTTCTTATTAGGATTCTTGATGAACTTCTAGACTGACCCCAAGTAGTTTGGATTACCGTCTGTAGTAATCAAACCTACTCTTTTACAAAACCGTTGGCAACGCTTGATTTCCGTCATTTTTTCAATTGCCAGTATAGAATTTCCCTCCTAGCATGTTCTTCTGCCAGGAGGTGATTACCTCCTACTACTCAAATCTTCAACAAATTTATTGGGGATTACCCTTTTGCCCAACAAAAAATCTTTATGCACGAACGCATTTTCCTTTCAATGCAGGTCTATCAAAAAATTTCAGAGGCGCTGGAAAAAAGCGAAGGCCAGAATGTAAAAATCAGAGGGTGGATTTATAGGACACGCAGCAGCGGAAAGCTCGCTTTTGTTACGCTAAGGGATTCAAATGGGACGATCCAGGTTATCGCCGAAAAGGAAAAATTACCAGAAGAAGACTTCCAGGCTGCCCAGAAAGCTCTTGTAGAATCCTCCGTTGAGATAGAAGGAAAAATTCATGAAGACAAAAGAGCACCTGGAGGAAAAGAAATTCATGCGACTTCATTCCACGTCATTCAGTTTGCGGAGGATTTTCCCATAACCAAGGACCAGAGCACCGAGTTCCTGCTCGACAACCGCCATCTCTGGATTAGAAGCAGAAAATTGACGACGGTGATGAAAATCAGAAGTACACTTGTGGGTGCCATCCATGAATTCTTCAGAAGCCATGGCTTTTACGAGTTTCATCCGCCCATACTCCAGCCCAGCCAATGCGAGGGTGGTTCAACCCTTTTTGAAGTAAATTTTTACGGAGGCAAAACATATCTCTCCCAGTCCTGGCAGCTTTATGCAGAGGCGGCTATTTTTGCTTTGGAGAAGGTATATGATGTTGCCCCCACATTTAGAGCGGAGAGATCGAAGACGAGTAGGCATTTGAGCGAGTTCTGGATGGCCGAAATGGAGGTGGCATGGTTCGATCTTGAAAAAGTAACAGAATTTGCAAAAGAAGAAGTCAAATTCATTATAAAGAAAATTATAGAAGAGCATGGAGAAAACCTCTCATTTTTGGGAAGGAATCCAGACACATTAAGGAGCATAATAGCAAAGCCTTGGCCGACGATAAAATATAGGGAAGCTTTAGCTATATTGAACGAACACGGAATGAATGTGCCGTTTGGAAAAGATTTGCGTACAATTGAAGAGCAAGAGCTTATGAAGCATTTTGAAACCCCTGTTGTCATTACCCATTATCCAAAAGAAGCCATGGCTTTCTATAAGCCAAGGGATCCACAGCATCCAGATGAAGCCCTTTGCTTTGACATGCTGGCTCTGGAAGGATATGGGGAAATAGTGGGGGGCAGCCAGCGTTCCACGGATATCAATGAGTTAATAGAATCCCTCGAGAAACAGGGGGAAGACGCCCGCAATTATGAATGGTATCTTGACCTCAGAAGATATGGCTCTGTGTCCCATTCAGGATATGGATTGGGAATCGAGCGACTGCTGGCATGGATATGCAAACTGGATAATATCAAAGATACAATACCGTTTCCAAGAACAATAAACAGAAAATATCCATAGGGGATGCTATTTTTGGTGATTTGGCCGTTACTCCACGTATGCAAAAATATTCGGCTTCTGTCGGCAGATCCGAAATTATTATACACTCTGGTTTTATTAAGGTCATGGGTGTTCAGCATGCTTAAAAAAATAATGGCTATAGCTTTGGCGGGCATTTTGTGTATAACTTTTCCTCTTGCATTCGGAGGGAATGAAAGCGTAGATGTGAGCGAGATAAGCTCTGAAAGGGTAATGAATGAAACGGCAGTCATAGTTTCAAAAGAAAATTACTTCTATCCAATGATAGCAACACCCGCATCTATTTATTACGATAGCGATAATGTGCAACATGTTTCACCATTGCTCGTGCAGGATTTCATGAGGCCATCAAAGTCCATACAGAGATTCAAGGACATGTACGGGCTGAGCAGTGCAATGTACATAGTTGATGAAAGCCCAGAAAGTGCATCGATAAGGTTTGCGAAAGAGCTATGGAAAAAAAGCGATGCGGCATTACTTATAAAGCAGGATAGTGAGGGTTATAATTTGGGCATAGTTGCGGTTCCTCTCGCATCATATCTTAACATTCCAGTTTTTGTAACGGATGATACGAACAACATAAAAAGCACGTTGAAAGAGCTTGGTGTGAAATCAACTTTTGTTTGCGGAAACATTGCAGGCTATGGCGAAACCGAGAGATTTGCAAGCATAGATGAAATAAATGATATGATACTGAACGTTTTGGGCAATGATTTTGGCGGTTATATAACAATGGCAAATCCTCTCGACGTAACAAAGCCGGAGGTGCTTGATTCTGTTAGCTATCGCTTTGAAGGGACTGTAAATTCTGGAAGTACTCTGCACGGTCTCAATATACTTCTGAGTGGTTTTAATTACTCCGCAAGCCATTCATTCAATATTCCACAGGATTATAAGTATGCCAGAATAAAAATAAAGCTGGTAAATGATGCATCGGGGGATGTGGAGAAATGGGGAGACAGAATATTCCTGCACTTAATTGATCCAGATAACGCCACGTTTGAGTACACATCCACTGCTGCCGGCATTCCCGTGACCGATGGAAAAAATATAATAGAAGACCAGCTGGAGTATGAGGTGTGCATATACAACAAACCCGGAAAGTATACAGCAGAGGTTGTGGGAACGTGGATCGTGAAAAGAGAAGGAAATTACAGCATGGATGTGGAGGTGGATAAGCTGGATACGTCAATTTATCCCCTCATGAAAAATCTGTCATCAATGTCGCCATATCTGGCTGCTTACCATAAAGGCATAATATTCGCAAAACCGGAGTTTGCATTTGCTGCCAATGACAATGTGACCGTCGACGGCGAGACGTGCCCCGGAATAGCAAGTCCTGTCAAGAATTCAAGACTTGTTGTGGCTGCCAATGAGCACGTCCTGAACATCCATGATGAATTGAACTCCGTGCTTTCCAAAATTGCAAATATATCTTCTGAAGATACTGAGACATTAAGAAATTATTACGCCGAAAATCCGGCATACATTGCCATAATGGCTGACACAACGATGATTCCCCATTATTATTACTACAATCCGGATAGCGATTTTGTTAGCGGCGAGGGTGCAGCGGGAGATTTCATGTACGGTGATATCGATCCTGACTTGCAGGATACAGAAAACGATACTTATTCATATTATCCATTTCAGGAAAACGCTGTCGGCAGGGTGACGGGCTGGGATGCTGAAGACTGCAGCGCTTTGATTGCAAGGACGATATTTTACAATGACATTATACAAAAGCTGGGAGAATGGAAAGACAACGCGACCATACAGACGGGCACTGGCATAGAATTCCAGAAAATACCTTTAATTACGCCTTTGATGAATAAGCTGAAAAGCATCATTGGATTTGGCCCTGTCAGGGACGAGCCGACAAAATTCTGGACGGGAGAGAGCAAATTCATAAACATGCGCCTATGCAACGATACGGAAAAAGGAGGGTTCAATGTAAAAAGTGCATACAGGCTCGAAGCCCAGAGGACAGGGTTGATCGGCGATAAAATTGTTAAAGGCGGCAAGTACCAGCTGGAAAGCAATTATATATTTACATTTAATCACGGCTCCTATTATCTTTTCGAGGCGGGAGATATGCTTGAACTAGACCAGTTTGGCTTGGGATTGAAAACAGGTTTGTCAGGCAAGGGAACATACGATGTTCGCCATATCGTCAATATGGATTACGGACCCTCAATGACTTTCATAGAGAGCTGCCTCGTCGGCAAAACGGAAGGTCTATCACCATACAATACACTGTCTCAGGCTTTTATCCATGCGGGTGTAAATGCATTCATCGCCTCTACTAGATATACTGCAGACCCTGGCTATCTTGAGCCGGGACTGGTTTTTGAAGGATTTGGTTTCAAAGGGTATGTTAATGCAACTTTCAATCTCTTGCTTAAAGGGGAATATCCAGATTTACATTTCGGCAGTTTGATAGCCGAGGATTTCATTCTTGATTTGATACTGAATGACAGCACAACGGGCATGGCTTTGAGGAATGCAAAAAATGCTTACCTTCCAAAGGATGCAAACTCGACATTCCTGTGGACCCCTCCTCTAAACGATGAACTATGCTCAGGAGGAGCAAAGGTACTGGATAAAAAGTATGTGGCAATCCATGAGTTTGTGCTGTACGGGGATCCTGCCTTCAATCCGTATGAGCCGGTAAACCGTAAATAAAAGGAAAACAATATAAAGAGCTAAAACCTTTCGTACTCAGAGGGCAAGGAGGAAACCCCTCTCTTTCTTCTTTCCAGTCTAAAAACTCCTGATTCCAAGCTCCTCTCTACTCTTTCCTGCTTCTTGGAGGACTTCTTCAGATACGTAAATGTTGCAGCCTTCCCTTGCAGCAAGGGCTATACAATCGCTGGGACGTGCATCCATAACTATCTCTCTGGCTTTTTTGTCCTTGTAGTATTCTATATAAAGTTTAGCCATGAAAACACCACCATGAAGTTCATCTATAACGACTTTTTTTATCGATCCGCCCATCGCATTTATTATCCTTATAAAAATGTCATGCGTCATCGGTCTGCTGGGCACTTTTCCCTGTATTCCATTCAGTATACTTTCGGCCTGCCATCTGGTTACATAAATGGGGAGCGCCAATTTTTCCTCGACCAAGATTATCTCTGAAAAATTCTCGTCATTATAATAGCTTGGATAAATTTCCATTTTTATTAATTTGCCATTCATTTTATCGATACCAGCTTTTTTATTCTGCCCACCACGTTAGGATGTGAAGAAACTATTTCAAGTATTTTATCGGTGGTTTTTACTTTTGCGCTCCTTGCAAATTTTTCCACTTCATACATGTCAAGATGCCCATCAAGGTTAAGGTCAGCCTCTCTCAGGTCCATTATGTCTCTTCTGGCTGTTGATGGGTCGGTTGCAAGAAATGCCTTGCTCCCCTCAACTTTTTTCAATTCTTTTGCATCTACCCTCGTTGTATCAAGCGTTATTCTGTACAGAGCGGAGGCGAGTGCATACGGCTTGCCTGTAAGCTCCACACTTCCGTAGTCTGCATAATACTCCCTTATTCTGCTTACATACAGTACTATCAGATTTGTCAGTAGATAGAGGAAAAATGCAATTATTGCAATAATCACCCCCTCGTTCCTTCTCCCTCTTCCCCAAAGAAAAGACCAGAAAGCGATGTAACATATGAGGGGAACTACAGAAAGCGTGGTTATCACAACCATATCACGATGGCGAAGATGGGACATCTCATGCCCCAGGACAGCCTCCATTTCCTCTTCGTTTAACCTTTCCAAAAGTCCGGCAGTTACACAAACCCGTCCGTCTTTCCTGCTTCTGCCGAACGCAAATGCATTTGGCACTTTTATCTGCGAAATTCCGACTTTTGGCATTGGTAGTTTTGCCTCTGACGCCAAATGTTCAACCATGCCGTATAGTTTTGGATTATCTTCCCTCTTTATGTACCTGACCCGCATGCTTATTTCAACCATCTTTGGGCCTGTTAAGTACTGGACAAGTACTATGAGCAATGCAATTATGGCAAGCGGCAGAGGATATGCAAATCCCAGCAGATATGCAATGAGAGTGATGAAACCATAGATTAGTGCAAACATGGCTGCAATGGCAATCGCCAGGCGTGTTTGTAGCCACAGCGTGGACATGGTTTTTACATACATCCCGCAATAAATAAAATTTTCTAATTGGATGACCGTTAATTATTTATTCCATCCTTCTTTTTACCTGCAACTATGGAAAAAAAAGCGTTATCTGTTTTGGTTATTCTGTGTTTTTTAGTTTCTGCAGCTTTCTCTACATGGCTTATAGAAAAAGAAGATAGCAAATCTGTTGAATTTTGGGAACACCATATATTATCGTTTAATAAACCGGATAATGTAACAGTTGTCATTGACATCATGAGAGTGAGGACAATGACGGTAAAGGAAGATATGCCCAATATTTATTTTAAAATATATATCAATGGTGAAGATTCTGTATTGTTACCCCAATCTTACAAAGGAAAAGACATATGGATTGAAGAGCCTGTAGCAAGTAAAGAAATTTCTTATAATCCGGAAGAGAAGGTAAATATCCAAATCCAGGTATGGAAGAAAGAACTGCTATTTGATAAACCCTGCGATATTTCAAGAGCTAATAGCCCTTTCTTGGCTGGAAGAATTATAAATATTTCTTATGATGTCAAGAGGGGAGGATGGACAGGTGATGATTATCTTGGTGATGAGAATGGCTACGGGCATTGCTCCGGCTTTGAGGATGGAAACGAAAACGAAAATGATTGCGAAATATGGTTCGATATATATCAATCGGGTGATGGCTGGGATGAGGATCATTTGACTTATTGGGAAAAGGTAAATATTTATGACCTAAACGTTTCCAGAGATTATACGGGAGAGGATTTTGATGGGGACAGTGTTCCTATTGAATGGGAAGATAAGTATGGATATGATCCTTTTGTCTGGGATAATCACGCCAATATGGATCCAGATGAGGATGGATTGACAGATGTGGAGGAATGGAAAACATCCAAATGGCTTTCGGACCCATTCGCCCAAGATATTTTTGTGGAGGTAGACGGAATGGAAGGAAAATATTCGTGGAGCAAACCATATATCTTTCCGAAAGAGTCACAATATCTCCTATGCAATGCATTTGCGAGGCACGACATTACCATTCACATAGATGATGGTAACCTAAACGATGGTGGGAATTTGATCCCATATGATGGACTCATGTCTTACGGTGGATTGATTAGTGCTCGCTCTAAATACTTTTTGCACTGGAACCAGAATAACTGGAAGCGTGGGGTTTTCCATTACGCAATTATTTGCTGCCAGATAGATTTTTCCCGTCGCCCCGCTGGTGGAATGGCCTTCTATATCGACAGCTTTACTATCGGAGGGCAGTATGTGAGGAACTGGACATGGTCATTTTATCTTCAGGGGAGTGATTATTATACGGCATTTGCAAGCGTGTTCATGCATGAGCTAGGCCATACCCTTGGCTTGAATGGTTTTGCGGGCATCGATAAC
>JAYEJS010000043.1 GCA_034660695.1 Candidatus Thermoplasmatota archaeon
GTAGCTAGTGATGGAAAAGATTCTGCTGAAAGCAATTTATGGCATTTCGAGAGCGAGGAAAAAACTGGTGGGGAGGGGGGGGAGACCAATACAACCACCACGGGGTGGACAGTCATGATATATCTTGACGGAGACAACAACATGGATTCCTATGCCCAGATGGAATTAAGTGAAATTACTTCGGTTGAGACCAATGAAAATGTAACCGTGCTCGTTCTTTATGACGGCCGTGGAGACCATAATTCCCATCTTTACGTTTCGGAAAATAAATCGTTTAATGAAATGCCGCTGAGCGAAATAAATCCTGACTGGAGTTACGGAAACGAGGTAAACATGGGCGACTGTGCCCCCCTCCGGGAGTTTATAGGGTATTCAATGAAAAATTATCCTGCTGGAAATTACATGCTCGAGTTATGGAACCACGGCAACGGATGGATGGGCATATGCCGTGACGAGAACCCGGCTGATAGATTAACGATGGGGGAGATAAAAAATGCGATTTCTGGCAGCTGCGAGGAGTACGGCGAAATCATAGATGTTTTAGTATACACTGCCTGTGGGATGGGGGAAATAGAATGTGCATACGGGCTGACGGATTATGTAAGCTATTTTGTAGCCTCCGAGGAATCTGTTTTTGCAACGGGCCTGCCGCATGCAGACATTTTGGAAAGCATCGCGGGCAATACTTCAATGGGTGCTCATGAGTTATCCGAAGAAATAGTCAATGAATACGCTTTGTACTATCAATATGCCCAGAGCGCAACGATTTCCGCCTGGAACATGAATTTCATTGAAAACCTGACCCATGCTGTCGATGAGCTTGCACAGATATTGTCTTCCAGAACTGCAGCCCATGCTATCGAAATAGAGGATTCGTATTATGAAACAGAATCGTTTAACAGTATTGGAATCGTGGATTTGTATGATTTTGCCTTTAACATACAAAAAAATTTTGCGAATGACTCTGTTGTAAACAATGCCTCCCAGGCTGTTATAGAAAATGTTACAAGGGCAATATTCTATGAATGGCACGGAAATGAGCACCAAAATGCCCACGGCATAAGCATATATTTCCCGCCGGATGGCAACTACGTAAGCTCATATGAAAATACGGATTTTGCTTTACATACACACTGGGATGAATTTTTACGGGCATTTTACGGCATTTAATCCCGGCTGAAGGAGCGCGGAGTTTAACGTCAGGATGTCATGTAAAAAAAATCGATTATTTAAAATATCAAGAGTGTATGATTGAATTGGTCATCTAGACAGGAAAAATGAGGGATAAAAATAAGGAATGCATGGAGATTGAGGAAGCATTACGGGAAAGCGAGAAAAGGTATAGGGAGTTATTCGAAAATGCCAATGACATAATTTGGACTGCCGATGTGAAGGGCAGGTACACATCGGTAAATAAAATGTTCGAGAAAAGCCTCGGATATGATAGAGAAGAATTGATCGGAGAACAGTCGTTGAAACTCGTGGCTGATGAAGATAAAGAGAAATCGATACAAATATATCGAAAAACATTGGGTGGAAAACCGCAGTCATATGAATTGAAAATCAAGACAAAAGATGGGAATACTAGAATCGTTATGTTGAGGACGATGCCAATTCGAGAAAATGGGGAAGTTATTGGCGTTCAAGGTATTGCAAGAGACATTACGGAGAACAAAAAGGTAGAGGAGGAACTGCGAGAGAGTAATGAGCTGAAGCAGTTATTGATGGAAAGCTTTC
Source organism: Candidatus Thermoplasmatota archaeon (assembly GCA_034660695.1). Taxonomy (NCBI): domain Archaea; kingdom Methanobacteriati; phylum Thermoplasmatota; species Thermoplasmatota archaeon. Next base: position 1,738 of record JAYEJS010000043.1, read on the forward strand.
CTAACAAGATATTCTTCAAAAATCGGAAATCCGTCTACGTGTTTTGCAACTCACATTATGCCGCGGATATAGGCATTGCTCCAGATGAGATTCAGGGCAAGACTGACTACAATTTCTATCCGCGGGACCTCGCTGACAAATACCGCACCGACGACCAGAGGATTATGAAATCCGGCCAGCTTGAGCAGATGGAAGAGCCTTACAGAATTGGCAACGAAGAACGTACAGTTCTCACTGTAAAAACACCAGTGCGAGACGCAAATGGCAACATTATCGGCGTACTGGGAATATTCACTGATATCACCGAGCGAAAGAAAATGGAGGAGGAATTAAAGCAATCAGAAGAAAAATACAGAACTTTGGTTGAAACAGCCCAAGAAGGAATTTGTATTGATGATGAAGACGATAATATCACTTTTGCCAATAAAGCATTTGCAGACATGCTTAGATATGAGAGAAATGAAATCATTGGCATGAATTTTCGGGAATTGATAGATGAAAGGCAGATACCCGAGTTGGAGAGACAAACGAAGATAAGGATGGAAGGAAAATCAAGCAAGTACGAAATCACATTATATACCAAGGATGGTAAACCTCGCACCGTTATCGTTTCCGCTGCACCATTATTGGATGTTGATGGAAAATATGAAGGTAGCATAAGTGTGAACCTGGATATTACAGAAAGAAAGAAAGCAGAGGAAAAAATAAAACATCTCAATCTAGTTTTGCGTGCCGTGCGCAATGTAAATCAGCTTATTGTTGGAGAGAAAGATAAAAACAAGTTAATTCAGAGGGTGTGCGATGTCTTCATCGAAACACGCGGCTATAGCAGTGCATGGATTGCACTCTTTGATGAAAATAAAAAGTTCATTACATTTGCAAAAACAGGTTTGGGTAAGGATTTTGCCCCATTGGAGGAATTGTTCAAGCGCGGCGAGCTGATAGAATGCTGCAGGAGGGCTTTAAAGCAATCTGGAGTTGTAACAATAAAAGATCCTTCTGCATGTGTTGGTTGTCCACTTTTGGGAAAAGAACCCAGTGAGAAGGCGATGACTGTTAGATTGGAATATAAAGGAAAAGTCTTCGGTCTGGCATCTGTTTCTATCCCTGCTCATCTTGCTGCTAATAAGGAGGAGCGTAGCCTTTTCAAAGAAGCTGTTGGTGATATTGCCTTTGCCCTATACAATATTGAAATGGAGGAAAAACACAAACAGGCAGAAGAAGCATTAAAAGAAAGCGAAGAGAAATTTAGATTGCTTGCAGAATCTTCCACATCAGCCATTTTCATTTACCAAGATGATATTTTTAAATATGCAAATCCGGCAATGGAAAAAATAAGTGGCTATTCTAGAGATGAATTAATTGGGATGAAGTTCTGGAATGTTGTGCATCCAGATGATGTTAGGGTAATAAAGAAAAGAGGTAAGGCAAGAGAAAAAGGAGGAAAAGTAGAGCCTCATCATTACGAATTCAGAGTTATAACAAAAGACGGTAAAACAAAATGGATTGACTTTGCTGCTGCAAATATTATATACGAAGGCAAGCCTGCTGGATTGGGTAATGCATATGATGTTACGGAAAGAAAGAGAGCAGAAGAAGCATTGAAAATAGCATTGGAGCAGGAAAGAGAATTTAAGGCTAGAACAGCACATTATTTCTTCAACCCCCTATGTATTGCAAAAGGATACCTTGAGCTGGCAATGAAAGATGAGAGAGATGCTGATCAGCGTGAGAAATTAAAAGCCATCATTAATGCTGTGGAAAGGGTGGAAAGTGTTGTAAAAAATGTAGTTACGAAGGGAGAGATTCGTGAGTAAAAGGATACTGGTTGTAGATGATGAAGAGGCAATACAGGAACTGATACAGATATACCTTTCCGAGTTGGATGTGAAAATATATCCCGCTTTAAGTGGTGAGGAAGGGTTAGAAAAATATACAGAGCTTATGAAAAAGGAAAAGAAAGCTGACCTGGTTATAATGAACCTCAAGCTTCCTGGCATGGACGGGGTTGAAACAACAAAAAAGATAATGCAGGTTAATCCAGACGCATTGATATATGGATTTACAGCATCTTTCGGCACTGGCTGGGCTGAAGAGCTGAAAAAAGCCGGTGCAAAAAGCGTGATACCAAGAACTGTTGGTTTTGATGCTTTTCGAGAGATTGTAAAAAAGATTTTGGAAGGGGAAGAAGTAGAACTCTGATAATGGATCTGCAAGCAGGACTTTTATACCGCAACTCATTACTTCATTGAATGCTGCCCAATGAAAATGCCCATATGGTGAATAATTCTTTGATGGGCAGGGTTTTATCAGAATTTTATTTACTGGAAAGGCACATAAAAATGCTGAAGCTAATAGTAAACGAAGAACCAATTGGGATAATAAAGTTATCAGAAAATACTGGATTGCCGGAGCATAAAGTGAGATATTCTCCCCGCGTGTTGGAAAAAAGGCTTAATAAAGCCAACTCGTCGCAGAGCGATAGCAACAGATAAAAGTTTTGAATTTGCCAAGGGTTTTAGGGAGGCGTTGGAAGGAATAGAATAACTGAAAAGGTTGTTATGATCAAAAACAAAAATTTTAAGCAAGCAATGCATTACAATATGTTAGAGAGGTGATGCAAAGAAATGAATGGAGGAATATTAAGTTCGGATATAATGACAAAATGGAGTGATATGCAAACCAAGTTCGGATATAAGGAGTTATCTGCAATTGGTCGCCGAATGTACATGATTCACAAAATTTTTAATAGCAATAAGAAATAAGGAGATGGAGTAACATGCTTGAAGCAAACAAGAAAGCAGCCGCAAAGTTTGGGATAGATATAGACCTTATAGAAAAGAGAGCAGACACGCAAAAAAATATTGAGATTTTGGGAAATGACCTAACCTTTATTGGTGTAAGAGAATTCGAGAGAACAAAACATGTCCATAGGTTACATCCTTATCTTGGTAAATTCATTCCTCAGCTTGTAGAGGTATTTTTAAGAAAGTATTTCAAAAAAGGTGATATAATACTTGATCCTTTTTCAGGTTCTGGAACAGCACTGATAGAAGCTAATGTATTAGGAATGAACTCAATAGGAATTGAACTATCACCTTTTAATGTATTAATTCAGAGAGTTAAAACGAAGAAATGTGATATTCCGGAGGTGGAAACGGAAATTAAAGATGCATTGAAAAGGTTGAGAGTGTTTAGTAAACAGCTAACAACAGGCGGACAGACATTATTCGGAAAGATAGAACGATTTGAAACTGACAGCGAATATTTAAAAACGTGGTTTGCAGATGGGGCATTACAGGAAATCTTGTTTTACCGAAGTATAATAGGTGATTACAAAAATCAGGATGTCTTAAAAATTATTCTCTCAAGGTCTGCCCGCTCAGCAAGACTTATCCCTCATTATGATTTAGCACGTCCCAAAAAACCTGTTAGAGAAACTTACTGGTGTATTAAACATAAAAGGTATTGCGAGCCTATTAATGAAGCTTTAAAATTCATAAACCGTTACAGTTATGATACAATAAAACGGTTAAAAGAATTTAACAAAATTAGAACAGATGCTTTTATCAAAATCTATCAAGGAAATGCACGGACGAATAAGTTGCCTGAGGATATAGAAATAGATGGTATTTTTACATCTCCACCATATGTGGGAGTTATCGATTATCATGAGCAACATAGGTATGCATATGAACTATTTGATTTCCCAAGACTTGATGAGCTAGAAATAGGACCTGCCAGAAAAGGACAGAATGGGAATGCTAAGAAAGAATACATGAAAGGGATAATAGATGTCTTTAAAAATGTATCTAAGTACCTGAAAGATGGAGCATTAATTTTTATCGTAGCAAATGATAAGTTTAACTTATATCCCGAAATTGGGAAACAATGTAGTTTTGAACTAATCGATGTTTTTAACAGACCCGTTCTGATGAGAACAGAGAGAGATTCTAATAAATATTTTGAATCTATATTCCATTTCAAGAAGGTGTAAATATGAGTTTATCATCAAAAACGGCAAGTGAAATCGCTGAACTTCTTACCACTACTGTAAGAGAAAAACTAAGGAAGTATAAACCTGAAACGGTGCATATGCCTTTTCATCATAGACTTCTTGGTAAAGACCGCTATGCAATATTTTCTTTTATTCAGTCAATGAATACTACTTTTGGAATCTCTATTTGGGAACAGGTTGCGGTTATTTTAGCTAAAGGTGCTGGCAATTATGCAAAAAGACAATATAAGTTACTTGGTGAAATAAACAATGAGACAGAAAAACTAATCAGCGGGCTTCACTATCAATTAAGAAAAGGAAAAATTTCTACAGACAAAATTTATGAAATAGAGCAGATTAGAAAGAAGATAAAAAGAGGTTCAGCAAAAACTGACCCAGATTCGGTTGTAGATTTGTTTGTAAAAATACAGAATGAAGAGAACTACTTTGACATCACAAGTGCTAAACCAAATATGAAAGAATTTGTGGCATTGAAACTGAAACTTTTGAGATGGACGGCTTTAAGATTAAGCCAAGATAAGAATATCAATCTTTTTACAAGACTTGCTATTCCCTATAATCCTTATCATCCAGAACCTTACGAGCGATGGACATTGAAAGGATTGTATGATTTAGAAAAAGGCGAAATTTTGGTTGGAAAGGAATTCTGGAATTTTGTTGCTTGTGATAATATCTACGAAGAATTATTAGATGTATTCCAGGAAGTCGGAGAAGAATTAAGAGATGAAATAAATAAAAAGTTTGATGAGTTTAGGACTGGTAAAGGAGATTAAACCATGAAAAATAAGCGACCAACAGCGTATAACATTCATTAGTTTCTAGCGAGAAGCTACGCTGCCTTTTGTATGGAAAAAACCATGTTCATCAGCACAGATAGAGCAATGCAAAATTCCATATATACGCTCCCTGAAACGCTTTCAGCAGGATATTCCTTCCTCCACCTTGCCCAATATGATTTGTGCATCGGTTCTTATTCTTTTTCCGCTTTTACCTTCTCACATCTTCAGAATAAGATCCAAAGATGACATAAAAAGAAAATAATTAAATATCGAGGGAGGTTTGCCTGATATGCTCTTTTCTACTTATGGGCTTTCCAAATCCTATGGTTCTTTCATGGCGCTTAACGACCTTACCATTGATGTGGAAGAGGGGACAGTGGGCTTGCTCGGCCCCAACGGTGCCGGAAAGAGCACTTTGCTGCGCATTCTCCTAGGGCTGATTGAGACATCCGGCGGTAGTTATGAAATCCTTGGTAATAGAAAGGGCAGGGTTGCACTGGACATGGTGGGATACATGCCTGAGCATGACTGCCTGCCGCCCGGGCTCACAGCCGTGGGATTCGTATCGTACTTCGGGCAACTTTCAGGTCTGCCTCCTGATGTGGCAATGGAGCGTACTCACCAGACGCTGGATTACGTGGGGCTTGAAGAGGAGCGATACCGGGAAATAGAGAGTTACTCTACAGGCATGAAACAGAGAGTTAAACTGGCTCAGGCTATCGTGCACGACCCCATGGTTATCTTCCTTGACGAGCCAACGAACGGAATGGATCCCGAGGGAAGGGAAGAAATGCTTTCGCTTCTCAGGGGCATTGCTTCCATAGGCAAAAGCATCGTTCTCAGTTCACATCTGCTTCCCGATGTGGAGTTTGTGTGCGAGGATGCAATCATCATCAACAACGGAGAACTGGTCGAGCAGGGAAAGGTGAAAGAGCTGCTGGGATTGCAGACATTGAGGGTAAAAATACGCGGCGACGAGAAAGGCTTTGTGAACGTCCTTCGGGAAAAAGAATGCAATGTGTCCGGCACCGGCAGCGAGCTTGTGGTTGAAGGAGATGACATCACTCATAAAGTATGGGATGCAGCACTGGATGCAAACGTACAGATCCGCTATATGGGCTTCCGTTCCCGATCGCTGGAAGAACTGTTCCTTGACATCGTGGAGGGAAACAATGGGAATTGATTTTCAGAAATACAGGTCATGGGACGGCATGCATTCAAACATGGGTCAGAGGGTGCTTACCATTGTGAAGAAAGGGGCAGTGCTGGCATTCAAATCAAAATGGGTCATTGCCCTGATTATTCTGACATACTTCTTTGGCGTGGTAACAAGACTTGTGTCGATTATATTCATGCCGGTAAAGTTCGAGCCGGAATTTTTCCAGGGTTTCTTTGACGAGAGTCAGCTATGGTTTATTCTTATGTCGGCGGTTGTTGGTTCGGGTCTAATAGCCGATGATTTAAAGAACAACAGTGTGGTCCTTTACTTCTCGCGTGTTTCCAAGGCAGGCTACATAACAGGGAAGTTCGGGGTGCTGGCAAGTGTGCTCAGCGTTGTGGTACTTTTGCCCGGCATACTACTTTTTTTTATGGCGTTACTGTCATCATCCGAATCGTGGAGTCAGCTTTTCGACCACCTGTGGATTCTCGGAGCTATCATGGCAACAGGATTGTTCATCATTGCCCTGATGGGTTCAGTTTCGCTTGCAATTTCCAGCCTTACATCTGATAAGCGTTATGCAGGGGCGGGAATATTCATCATTTTCCTGTTCTCCGGCATCATTGCAGAGGTGCTGAAAGACATCCTGGAAAACGACCGTCTTGCTATGATATCAATATGGAACAACGTCAGAGTTGTGGGTTGGCATCTCTTCAACACACAAAATTCCTACAATTTCCCGTGGTATGAGTCACTACTGGCACTTGCAGCAGTCATTATGTGTTCTGCGGGGATAATCTACTGGAAAATCTTCAGGAAAGAGGTGAGAGTATGAGCATTATTTCTGCCGACAGCTTGTCCAAATGGTACGGAGAAGTGATCGGGCTAAATCAATTCACCGTCGATATAAACAAGGGGATAACGGGCATTGTCGGGCCGAACGGTGCAGGAAAGACCACTCTTTTCAGAATTGTTACGGGCATGATTCGCCAGGATAAAGGAACCATCGAGGTACTCGGAGAGAAGCCGTGGAACAATCCGTCGCTGAATGCAAAGATAGGATACTGCCCCGAGCACGAGATGCTCTATCCGTGGATGAGCGCAAAGGAATTCCTTACCTCCATGGCAAAAATGCACGGCTATGGTCACAACGAAAGCGAGAAAAAGGCGTATAAATCTCTTGAAACAGTCGGGCTTAACAGCAGAGACATGGAAAGAAAGATAAAGGGCTACAGTAAGGGAATGCGACAGAAGGTAAAGGTCGCCCAGTCCATCATACATGACCCCGAACTTCTCATTCTGGATGAACCCCTTGCAGGTACAGACCCGGTCGGGAGAAAAACCATCATCGAACTCATTAGGGAACTGGCAAACGGGGGAATTCACGCGATAGTTAGCAGCCACGTGCTTTATGAAATAGAGAAGCTGACGGAACAGGTTGTGCTCATCAACGCCGGACAAACGCTGGCAACTGGGAACATCCACGAAATAAGAAAGCTGATAGACAGGCATCCCCACATGGTAAACCTTACCACAGACAATGCCAGAAAACTGGGAAAAGAATTGATGGAAGAAGAAAGTGTCGTATCTGCGAGAATCATTGATGAACAACATCTTTCCATAAAAACACGTGAGCCCGACGCCTTTTACCAACTCCTGCCGGAAATAATTGTTAAAGGAAAACATGAGGTCAATGAAATTTTCAGCCCAGACGACAATCTTCAGGCTGTCTTCAAATACCTGGTGAAAAAATGAGTATGAACGAGAGAATGGAAATGGTCAAATTTACGGCAAAGCAGATATTTTTGTCAAGAAGAACAGCTGTGCTCATGGTTCTTTCGTTTTTCCCGCTTGTTATCATCGGCGTGTGGATGTACCAGCCTGACGAGAGTGCATCAGAATTCTTCTCAGGTGTTTTTCTTGCCATCTTCCTTCAATTCATTTTGCTTATTATCGCCCTGCTTTGCGGGACAGCTCTCATAAATAGTGAAATTGCCGATAAAACTATCAGCTACCTGTCAACAAGGTCGTTGCGACGGGAGGAACTTTTCCTGTATCGCTACCTGGGCTCAATCCCTGTAGGTTTTCTCATCATCGCTGTTCCGATTGCCGTCTGCCTGACTGTGCTCGATATTCATACTGGCAGCTTGGACACCCTCGAACATTTGCCCGACTATTGCACCATCATACTGCTCGGCGTTGTGGTCTACAGTTCATTCTTTGCCTTTCTGGGCGTTGCGATAAAGCGACCTTTGATGGTCGGTCTTTTGTTCGCATTTTTCTGGGAAATCCTGCTGGCAAACCTGCCGGGGAAGATACCATACATGACCCTGATGTTTTATCTCCGTTCAATGTCTCACCACATGGCAGATACTCCGTGGCCTCACCAGATTGAAGCGTTCAGCACCGGCATGTCTGCTCTGGTCCTGTTGGGCACAGCAGCTGTCTTTCTTTTCCTCAGCATTGTCATATTCCGCAGTAAAGATTTGGTGGAGTAAGACAGGGCGCGCATGAATCATAAATTGTTGTCAAACTCCATCTTTGCCATCCATTATCCTGCACTCCTTTTAATACTACTTTGTTAGGATATTCCTGAAATTCCGTAACGTCTCATTTTTTCTGGCAAGGTGACTATGAATTTTTATCTATCAGAAAAACTTACGATTCAGCAGTAAAAACTACCACGTTACGATTTTGTAGGAATATCTGTTTTCATTTTGGGTTCTGTCAATAAATTCGGGTAGTGAAGTATGCCCGTCTAATGTGAGGCATGAAGTTTTACAGATGTTTAACAGAAAGAATTTTTTCCACGTTTTTTGCAAAACCGTCAAATCCTATTCCCCTCCCAAAAACTTTTTTCGCCCCAGTTGCCTTGAGTTTTTCGCCCCATTTAAGGTCAGCGAAAGCGGTAAACCCAATTACGTTTGCATTGGAATCTATTTTCATTATCTCCTGTGTTGTTCTCACACCGTCCATCTCTTCTCCACCCATCTGTCTCAGCATATCTTCTTCTTTCTTGGTGCCGGATAAATTCAAATCCATTACTACTAAATCTGGCTTTTTACCTCTCTCCATCAACTCCCTATACAATTTCACCCCCTCCCCTCCATCATAAGCAGAATGAATTTCAAAAGCAGACGGTAAATAAGCCTTTGTTAGTTCTTGTATTTCTGGCTCATCGTCTACAACAAGCACTATCTTTTTATCGCTCATTATTTTGCTTCCCTACCCATATTGCCTTGTCGTATTTTAATCTTTTTTCAAGAATATTTTAACGGGGTGTAAGAGATTAGATGGATTGCTTAATCAATCCCATCCATCTATTTCTCCCAAGATTCCTCCTTAAATCATTCGGCTATTTCCCCTTTTTCTTGAATGTTCTTGACTACTCTCTCTATTATATCCTAACTTCCGTATTTTTAAGCACATAAATTTAGTTTTTCCAAAATCCCCTTCTGTTTCTTTGTAATTTCTGTAAGAATCGTATGTGCTTATATTGTAAACACATATCATTACATGTGGAT
>JAYEJS010000044.1:0-554 GCA_034660695.1 Candidatus Thermoplasmatota archaeon
ATCAAAGAAGGTGATGGAGAAGATTTTTGATATTGAGAGGTTCGGCGGTACTAAGCGACACTACAAACTGTTAACACGGGGTGTACAAGGGAATGCCCTCATGACTGTTCTGGGAATACAAAAAATATTGGGGTATCCTCTGCAAATTCAATCGCAAAATACACTATATACTATTGACGTGGTTCAAAACGATCTCTTGGGACAATATGAAATCAAAATCGATAGAAAAAAAGTGGAAAATAATGGTGGGCTGTCCATCTTTCTTTCAATTCCGCCTGAAGCATATGTCGGTGATATAGATGATATGAAAAATGTGTTCGTCAACTTCATAGAATTAAATCCACAGGCAAATCTCTCTTTTTTTACACCAGATGGAAATTATATCTTCAAAAGCAATGGGTACGGGAACAACAGGCTTGACTTGGGTAGAAACGCCACAACAGGAAAGGTAATTTGGTTTGCTAAGAATGATTTCTTTGACCGCCTGAGAGCAGATGCCAGAATCAATCCAGAAATGTCAGTTAAAAATTTTATAGGGGAATTTTATGGTCTTT
>JAYEJS010000044.1:564-2115 GCA_034660695.1 Candidatus Thermoplasmatota archaeon
TTCCTCTACCAAGAAGATATCAGAGGTACTTAAATACTTCAACAATGAAGAGATTGACAAAATAGGTGATTTCTTCTCAGATAGCAAAATAAAAGAGAAGGATGCAACGGCGTTGTATGATTCAATGTGCCATAAGACAAAAGCATTCAGTGAGAGAAGTCTCCGCAAAACTCTTGGTTGTATCGGCAAAAAGGGAATGACGCATAGCCTCCTGGAAAGTCTAAAGATGACGAAACAATACGAATCAGTTGAAGAAATTGTGGATCTTTCAAGGGAACGTGATTTAAAAATCCAGAATATCAATGATTTGATAGTTTACTACTCCAAGGGCGGGGTGACTAAAACTGACAAAGTTATCCCATTCTTTTTCGAAATGATAACTATTCCTCTATCAGGTAAAAAACAGGAATGGAACTGCTCAAATAACGTAACCTTTGGCATCAACCAGAGTTTCATATACTCGCTTCCAGAGATATGGCTTTTCTTCAACCGTAGAGGGGGGGAAAGCGAGGAATCACATAACGGAATAAAACAGTCCTTTCGATTTGACTACAACTTCAAAATCATCTGCAATCTAACATGCCCGACAATTGATTTTCAAGATAAGGGAAAACAATTGTTTGACACCGAACCATTCTCTGATGCTATTGCTGAAGTTGTAGGGAAAACTATAAGAAAAATCACCAACGAGATAATCCCCACACTAAATAAGTTGAATAAACCAGAGGAAACAACACCGGATGATATTTATGGTAAGGCACCGAAGGGCTTCATCAAAGACTTTGTTTTCCGTACTTTTGAATCAATATATAACGAGGCGACTGACAATGGGACATTTACAATAACGCAGAGACAACTATTTTATGCCATGCGTCCAGTTTTCCATAATACAATTAAAAGATATGGATATAGATACACCTGGGATAGCAATCATTACAAGGAGAAAAAATTAGAATTAGAATATAAGACATTCTGCGGTTATGTTGATGACTATGAGGTTAATGTCCTGGCAAAACGTATAATTTATAAGAAACATCGAGGCTTTTTTGTGGAGCCACATTCTAATCGTCATGTAAATCTTGGAACCAGAGATGTAAAGGAATACAATCCCGATTTAAAGCAATATAATAATCTGCTTTTCGTGGAAAAATCTGGTTTCTATGAACTTTTGCATAATGACTTCCAACTGACAAAGAGATACGACATCGGACTAATCAATTCTGAGGGATATGCCACCAATGCCATCCGTGATTTAATTGAGAAAATCCAAAGGAAAAAGCCCGGTATAAAGTTATACGTGCTGACAGATTTTGATATTGATGGTCTGGGTATAGCCAGGAATATTAAGAAGGCAGAGGAGTTATCAGCCATAGATGTTTTTGATTGCAAACGAATTGGAATTACCTTTGATGATATAGGTAAATACAATTTGCAGGCGGAACCCGTTGATTACCCAATGTCCAAAATGACGGAACTAAATAATCAATATATTAATGATAGAGTTAGCGACGATGTATACAACTTTCTGAAAGAAGGACAACGAATTGAGAT
>JAYEJS010000045.1 GCA_034660695.1 Candidatus Thermoplasmatota archaeon
TAATAAAACTTGCGGTATTTCTAAATTTTTAGTGACCACATTTGGATATGTGGACTCTGTTTTTTATTGCCAATTACTAGATATAGAATTTAAAAAGTTAACAGAAAAATCCTTGGAACTTCCGTTATAAAGAGAGAGATGGTCGATGGCACAGGATTACTTGGTAAAATCTATTCCTGTATACTCGCCGGAATGAGCGTCGATTTGAATTTCAACTAAGCTTTGGTCCTTTTCAAATGTTACCGACCAAATCAGCTTGTATTCTCCATACAGCGGTTTGCTTTTATCTAAAAAGTGGGTTGGTCTCTTGATAACTAATTCTGTGTGAATATATTCCGCCTCTTGGACTCTTTTCCTTAGAAGCTGCGGAAAATTATCTGATAAAGCCTTTTCTTTCGCTACTTTTATAGCCTCCTCTTTAGTTACAGTCGCTTTAGTATCGATATCTATCTCATGCCATACCTTCCTAAAGGATATTACGTTTCCGGCTGGATCAAGCTCAATATTCATAAAGCTTTTTTCGACGAGTATTCCTTTTACTTCTGGTTTCCAGCTGACGCTAAAGACGTTTCCGCAAAATCTTTTCTTTATTTCTATAATAGGCTTTCCTGCATCTTCCGGCACTTTTGCCATACCTTCTATTTTTTCCTTTGCTGTCACAATTGCATTCTCTTTGCTCACGTTTTCAGGCATCGCTTTATAAGCCCCAAAGTCTGTTATTCCTATTATATCCCCGTTATTTGCATCAACCTTGAGAGATACTGGCTCTTCTTCCTTCCACCAGACTATTTCCCAGTACAATTTTCCCCAATCTTCGGCTTTTATCAATCCAATTTCGGGGTCAAGCGGAGTATAACCCGTATTTCTTATTATCTGAATTGCTTGGTCTTCAGAAATATTTGTTTCTACTTCTGCTGGATCTAACTCTAAAATAACGTGTCTAGGATTTGGTTCACCTACTGGACCAACTGTTTCTCTTAATGGGATAATTCCAACTACCGTTAAGGATATCACTCCCATCATTATTCCTACCAGAATAATTCCAATTATTTTATTTTTATATTTCATAATATCACCTCTATGGAATAAGGTAAATGCTTCCATCTCCAAAAAGATGAATGTTTCCTTCTGCATCATGTACGTCATATATGGCCCAGCCCATTGCTCCTATCACGCTCAGTCCATTATCAATAGCCCAATGGTAGAAACGGTCCGTAAAGGAATATGCAGTGCTAGCCAACACTGCTTCATCCCACCCCATATAAGCCTCAGCGCCATTATCTATGAAACCATCATGGAGGTTTTCTACCCACGACCAGTAGCAGGTATGAGCCGAATAACAAGCGCTCGCATAAGCAAATCTCATCCTATTGAACTCATGTTGATCGTGTAAATCTGGAATCTGATCTCCAAATATGTGTTCCTCGTCTCCATCTACCAAGAAGGGATTACCGTACCAATTTGTTCCTCCATGCCCAGAGAAATACCAGATGTCAGCGTAAGGAAGACTATTATATAGTATATTATACTTCGACCAATCCTCGAGATCCCAAGCAGTATAGTACCCATCGGTGTAGTCTACTACTAAATCGGCTTCTTCTTTGAAAGGTGTTATTCCATGGCATTCTGACCACGGTGTAGCTTTTGCTAGAGGCATTATCTGAAATAATCCAGCTAAGAGAATTCCTAGTGTTATGGCGACTATTATTCTCTGCGGAACCACTTTTCTCTTATTCTCACCTTTCCAAATACTTTTTCTTTTCATTTTACCTCCTCTTTTTTTCAAGCCCGCTGGGTGAGGTACATCCCGAAGAGTTTTCTCTCCAGAGTTTACTCCTCCGCAATGCGTTCCCGCAATGCGGTTACCGCCCAACTCGTTCCTCATCAACATTCGTAATCACTTCCACGGCTAAGCCGCCCGCTGCCGAGCCGCGATTATGTATCAAACGGTATTAAATATAACTAACGAAAGTGTTGGATAAACATCCAACGAAATAGAAGGGTATATATAACAAAAAACTGTTTTTTCGATAGCAATGACCGATAAAGGAGATGTTATATCATTAGATCAAAATGAGTTGAAAGCATTGATATCTAAGAGTAGGACAAAA
>JAYEJS010000046.1 GCA_034660695.1 Candidatus Thermoplasmatota archaeon
GGAAGAAAATAGAGTAAAACATTGTTTGCATTCCAAAAAACGGGATGTTTTAACCAAAGAAACTACACCAGGTTGGGCATTTTGAGTAAAAATTAGGGGTAATTCAGATAAATCGGGTCATCTACTATTCTATTCCTGGGAAAACCCCTTAAAACATTGTCAATAAGCATGTGACCTTTTCCAAAACATCTATTCCTCCATAGTTTCCATAGAATCTGTTTTTGTACATCGCTGTAATTTACATAGCAGAAATATTGTAAACATATCTAACAATTTTGTAAAAAAATTTTTATATTTATCAGACATTTGGGGTATGGAGACAAAATGAATATCAAAACTGAGTATTGGAGAGGTTATGGTGATAGTCATGTTTAGAGAAATATTCGGAGGGAGTCCTCAAGCAAAAATATTGGATTTCCTAGGAGATCATCCAAATTATGATTACAGTATTAGCGATATTGCTGAATATGCGGAGATTAGCAGACCCACACTCTACAAAATCATCCCCGGGTTGATAGGGAAAAAAATACTGGTGGAAACAAGAATAATTGGAAAGTCTAAAATGTTCAAGCTCAATACAAAAAATGAGTTGGTCAGGAAGATATTAAAATTTGATTTTGAGCTGGCAGATACAATGGCAAAAATGGAAAAAGAAACAATATTCGCATAATCAAGATATTCCCTTTTTACTTGCTTTGAGCCTATCAGAAATTTAAAACAAAAAAGGTAGAGAAAAGTAGGGTTACTTTTCTTCCGGCAGTTCTCCGTACATGTGTTCCCACTTTCTGTCGACCCATCTCTGCAGTTCTTTCAACATCTCGTCCGTAAGATGCCTGAATCGTCCCTGCCCTTTTATGTAATCTGCCACGGGTATTTTCTTCGGTGGCTTGTATATGTTTGTTATGTCTCCGTATTCCGCCTCGTAGAGAGTCCACATCCCGCTTTCAACAGCTTTCTTTCCCATCCCGATGGTTTTTGCAGGGTCATGCCTCCAGCCAGTGGGACACGGGGCAAGAACATGCAGGTATCTGAATCCCTCAACATTCTTTGCTTTCTCCACTTTATTCAGAAAATCTTTCGGGTACGAAATGCTCATCGTTGCCATGTATGGTACCTCATGTGCCCTCATTATCCCCGTCATGTCTTTCTTGTGGTGCATCTTCCCCGGAATTTTTTTGCCTGCAGGCGTTGTGGTTGTCGCTGCACCGTAAGGGGTTGAGCCGCTTCTCTGAATGCCCGTGTTCATGTATGCCTCGTTGTCGTAGCACACGTAAATCACGTCCTCGTTTCTCTCGGCTGCACCAGACAAAGCCTGAATTCCTATGTCGTATGTTCCCCCGTCTCCGGCAATGCCAACGACAGTCGCCTTCTTCCCTTTCCTTTTCAGCGCCCGTTTAACGCCAGAGATACATGCAGCGGTATTCTCAAATGCCTCATGCAGGTATGGAACCTTCCATGCTATGTAGGGATATGTTCCCCCGAATACGAGCAGACAGTTTGCAGGGGCATAAACAATCGTATCTTTTCCCAGTATTTTCATCATGTTGCGGACAATGATGGGAGCTGAACATCCGGGGCATGCTGTATGGCCAGACGTGAAAAGGCTTTCCTCTGGCAAATCCTTTATATTCATTCTTCCACCCCCCTTGTACCAATCCATACAACTTCCTTTTCAACCTTTCCTTCCCTGGCTGCCTTAAGTGTTTTCTCGAACATTTTTCTCACGTCCGCTTTTACGACATCTCTGCCACCCAGTCCCGCAAGGAAATTTACTATCGGAATGTCACGGCCGTATAATGCATGTCTTGTTTCTATGAAAGTTGGCCCACCCGAGCCAAACGATATGGAACGGTCGTACACACCTATGGCTTCCACGTTATCTGCAATTTTTTTCAGTTCTTCAATTGGAAACGGGCGGAAGAATCTCAATTTCACGAGTCCCACTTTCTTTCCCTCTTCCCTCATCTCGTCTACAACCTCTCTAGCCGTTCCAGTTACGGTACCAAGGGTTATTAACACTGCTTCTGCATCATCGCACCTATATTCCTCAACAAGCCCATGATAATCTCTCCCAAAGACAGATGCAAACTCTTTATTTATTTCTTTTATGACTCTTTTTGCATTCTGCATGCTTTGTTCATTCTGATACCTCACTTCCTGAATGTATTCGGGAGGGGCAAACGAGCCGATTGTCATCGGTCTTTCAGTATCCAGAATAACATCGGGTTCATAAGGCGGAAGAAAATCCATAACTTCATCGCTTGAAGGGGCGTCAACAGGCTCGACCGTATGGGACAGAATGAATGCATCGAGTGTCGGCATTATCGGAAGCAAAACATCCCTGTACTCCGCTATCTTGTATGACTGTATGATCATGTCAAGCACTTCCTGATTGGTCTCGCAGTACATCTGCATCCATCCGGTATCTCGCTCCGGCATGGTATCGTTGTATTCACACCATATGCCGATCGGGGCGGCAAGCGTTCTATTCACGACAGGCATCACTATGGGCATGTGCAGGGCGGCTGCAACAAACAGCATTTCGTGCATAAGGGCAAGTCCCTGAGAGGAGGTAGCAGTGAACGTTCTTGCGCCTGCTGCCTGGGCAGCTATGGCCGCCGACATCGCAGAATGCTCGGATTCCACTTTTATGAATTCTGCATCTGTTACACCGTCATTGACAAACGTGGAAAAATCTTCGACGATATAAGTTTGAGGGGTGATAGGATACGCAGCGACCACATCCACATCGCACAGCAATGCGCCATATGCAGCGACATAATCGCCAGTTACCACCATTTTTTTTCTTTCTAATTTTTGCAGCATTTTTTCACCTCTTTTCCCTCTCTATTGTTATGGCATGAGTTGGGCATTCGTTTACACATATCCCGCAGCCCTTACAGTAGTCGTAATCAATAACCGCCTTATTGTCGACCATTGAAATGCACCCTTCAGGGCAGTAAAACCAGCATATCTTGCATCCTATGCACTTTTCTTTGTCAACGCTGGGTATAAATGTTCTCCACCCGCCTGTCTTGTTTTCAATAAACGAGCCAATGCCAACAAGCCCCGCATCTGTTTCCATGGTTGCAATCGATCCACCCAACGGAAGTTCGTCAACTGTAGGAAGCCATTCTTTCTGAGGAACAAATGCTTTGCCATCTTTGCATTTGCCTGTAACCGTTTTTTCATATGCCATTCTTGCCGCCTTTGCGTTTTTCTCACCCATAGCCTGTCCCATCTTTGTGCCGAATTTGTCCATTATCGCCTTTTCTATTGATTCTATCGAAACCTGTCCGGTTGCCTTTGCCAGTGCTCCTAAAATGGCGGTATTGGTTATTGCTCTTCCGAGAACATCCAGAGCTATGGATGTGGCATCGACTGTAGCGCATCTTACCTCTCTGGACAATTCGATTTCCTCGGGCTTTTTCTGGGTATTGATTATGACCACGCCATTCTCTTTCAAGCCTTCAAGAACGTCAACCGTCTCAAGCAGCGTCTCATCCAGAACAACAACATAGTCAGGCTCGTATATCTGCGTCTTTATCCTTATTTTTTTATTGTCCACACGCGTAAAAGCTTTTACTGGCGCGCCTCTCCTTTCCGCCCCAAAAAAAGGAAAGGATACGGCGTAATTTCCTTCCAAAAAAGCTGCAAGGGCATAGGCTTCAGCAGCCATACGGCCACCCTGCCCGCCTCTTCCGTGAAAACGTATTTCATACATGATTATCCAAAGCGGTAATGCACGAATGCAATATTAATGTTATGATGCCGGCAAAGACATAACAAAGGCAGTGGGCTGACATTTCCTGTTTTACAGCTACCTGAGAAGCATTTTAAAAAAGAAAACAAAAGTTTTAATAGCGCAAACCCGTTATATATCTGGAGGCAAGAAACATGAACAGGAAAACACTGGCAATATTTGTAGCGGCACTTTTTGTAGTGGGTGTTGTAATGCCCGCAATAGGAAGTTCCACCGGCAAGGTAAAAATTGAGATAAAAGAAAGAAAATTTGTTGACGGAAGACCCATCGTACCCGTGCTTACAGACAAGGGCATGCGGTTTTCCTTCCTGACAAAAGGTAAACCGCCAGGAGCTGGCGATAAAAAACCAAGCGTGACAATCACTAATCCTGCCGATGGTGCAACTGTTTCTGGGACGGTAACAATCACTGTAACAGTAAGTGACAAGGAAGATGACCCAGACCCAATCCCGACAATTAAGATTGATGGAGTAACTGTTGCAACAGGAAATTCGTATGACTGGGACACCACCGGAGAAAGTGATGGGACACATACCATTTCGGCGGAAGCAACAGATTCCGTCGGCAATACTGGCTCGGATAGCATCACCGTAACCAAAGATGGTAGCGGAGGCGACGGTGTGGTTAAAAAATATGCCCTGTGCATTGGCATCAGCGATTACGACGGAACAGCCAACGACTTGAATTATTGCGATGATGATGCAATGGACTGGAAGGGATTTTTGAATGGCAAAGGTTATACCGTGACTACTTTAATCGACAGGGAGGCAACAGCAAGTACCATAGAAGCAAAGATTGACGACCTGCTTACAAAGGAGGATGGAGACGATTATGTTGTATTCACATACTCAGGCCATGGAACAACGTACCGCAATTATGGCTCTTGCATGATATCCACGGATATGTGGTATATAACACACGGCTGGCTTGAATCCAAATTCAGTTCGGCAGATTCAACACACATATACTTTGCATTTGACGCCTGCAAAATCGGGGGTTTCAAAGGAGTTGTGACTGACGGGCGTGTCGGAGCGTTTGCCAGCAACAAGGACTACGCCTATGACGGAGATGATTCAATGAAAAACGGCGTATTTACATATTACCAGATGGAAGGCTGGAATACATACAACAACTTTGAGGACGATGCGGCATATGCAGTGCAGGAAATGGAGGCATGGGCTTCCCAGTACGCGAATGTGAATGTTGACCCATTCTACGTGGACAAGTATACGGGAGATATGATTCCATAAACACCCCTTTTTCTTTTCTTATTTTCCTTTTTGGAGCTTTTCACAACCCTAAAAATAAGGTAAAAATTATATATTGCCGTACATTTACAGGTAAAAATGGGCGGGAAGACCATGACAAAAAATTTTGGATTTTACTGGAGGCATGGCTAATTTGACGGTCTTCCCATTCCGATTTCCTTTCCCCTCTGTAACAAATCCATTTCGGTATTTATAAACTTTTCTTTTTATTCTGGGCAAATTCTATGAGTTGACTTCCATCACATGTTGCCGTATTGAGGTCAAAGCCCTCTCGGCATGTTGCAAAAGAAAGATTATGGAGTTCGCAGGCGTCTCTAACTCTCTTCATAAGTTCATATCTGGTGTTTGAAGGAAGATAATACGAATTTCCCTTCTTTACAAATTCTATTTTATCCATTGCTTCGGGCATTGCGGATTTCAATCTTTTCAGCGAATCTTTTCTCGGTTTTATTGTGGAAGAAACGATATGGTGGCAGTACTTTGACGCCTCCCCCACAATCTTCTCGATTTCTCCATCATTTATGCCTGGTATTATCGGATCCAATCTCACGGAACAGGGTATCCCATTTTTCCACATCGTCTCCAATGCCTCTATTCTCCTTTCGGGCGAGGGAGCGTTAGGCTCTATTACCCTGGCAATTTCATTTTTCAGTGTCGTTACGGTCATGCTTACAGACGCCTTCATTTTAGAAATTAAATCTATATCTCTTGCCACAAGGTCGGATTTTGTCACTATCAAAACTTTTATTTCATTTTCCCTGAAAATTTTGAGGCTTTTTCTTGTGGCCCCATATATTTTTTCTTCCGGCGTGTATGGATCAGAACTGTTGGACATGCTTATGTATCTATTACCAATGAACCGTGATTTCAACTCCTTTTTCAATCTTTTTGTTACATCCTTCTTCAATCTCGCTTTGAATGGATTGGGGATGTAAGATGTGATGTAACAGTAAACACAGGCATGAGAACATCCTGTGTACGGACTGAATGAATATTTTGGAGGGCACGTGCAAAATTCGCTTTTCCATGGGTCAAATTCATTTATCAGCATTTCGATGACATCTTAACAGCCAACAAAATTAATTCTTTTCTCCATAATTTTTTAAATGAAATTCATATCCCCTTTTACAGGCGATATCATGGTTTCAGTCAAAGAATTCGAAGGAATAAGGCCGGTGCATCCAGAAAAGTTTTGTATAAAACCCTATGATGTCATCAGCAAGGAGGAGGAAGCTCAACTCAGAAAGAGCAAAAATGCCATCCATATTATTCTTCCTGAAGGTGAGGGAAACGAGGTATATGAAAACGCAAAAAATGCTTTCAAAGAATCGATGAAGCACATGGTGAGAGACGAACCGTGCATGTATCTCTACAGGGAGGGGGATGAACGTTTCAGCCAGAGAGGATTCATATTGACAGTCTCCCTCCATGATTATGAGCAGGGGAGGATAAAAAAACATGAGGAAACAAGGGAGAAACCACTTAATGATAGAATTAAGCATATAGAAGCAACGAATGCAAATACGGGCCTTGTCTGGACGATTTTCAAAAGCAAGGAAGGGCTAAAGAAAATCATGGATGAAATTGTTTCCAGAAAGCCCATTTTTGATTTCAATAAGTATGGATATAGCCACAAATTGTGGAAAATAGACAACGATACAGTTAATAAAATAAAATCATCATTTGCTGGTACAGACCTCTATATTGCCGATGGTCACCACCGCATGAGGGCGGCCTATGAATACATGAAAAGGCATGAAAATGAAGAAGTAAAGTATGTTATGATTTTTGTTGCAAGCGATGATGAGGTAAGGATTCTTCCATATAATAGAGTTGTGAAAAGGATAGACAAAAAAAATTTCATTAAAGAAGTTGAAGAAAATTTTGAGGTGAATAGGCTGGAAGAACTCAAAGAACCGGGCAGGCACGAGATACAGATATACTGGAATAATGAATGGCGGGAATTATTGCCTAGGGAAATCCCCGACGGCTCTGTTGAATCTCTTGATGTGAGCATATTGCAAAACAAATTGCTCGGCCCTATTCTTGAAATAAACGACGTAAGAAATAACCCAAATATTTTTTTTGTTGGCGGAGCTGTACCGCGAAGTGGGTATGAGCAACTGGTCAAAGAAGAAGGAAATGCAGCAGTATTTTATCTCCATCCAACAAGCATTGATGAGCTGGAAAGGGTGGCAGATGAAGGCAGAAGTATGCCGCCTAAATCCACATGGTTTGATCCAAAGTTGCTCACAGGGCTGGTATTTCATTCGCTGCGTTAATCCCACACTTTGACGCCATCACTGGATACAGAGGTAACCATCGCCTTTCCACCTGCTTTCTCTATCGCTATCGCTATTTTCTCAGGTTCATCTGTGACGGCTATCATGCTGCCCCCTCCGCCCGCCCCGGTGAGTTTTGCCCCGTACGCCCCGGCCCTGAGAGATGCATTTATCAGTTTTTCGAGTTCTGGAGAGCTTGCCCCGAGGGTGTGAAGAATTTTTTGGCCTTCATTCATTTTCCCTCCGAGGGATACAAAATCATTGTTTTTTAGGGCATTCATCCCTTCAATGACCAGCTCGCCCATTCTCTCAGTCAATTCTCTCGCAAAACCGGAATATTTTACAAACTTTTTGACTTTTTTGACGAGCAATGGAGTCTTTGATTTTATACCCGTTATTCCTACGACTATTCTCATATCCGGGGCATCGACATGATGAACAAACCATTTCTGCTTCCCCTTTGAGATTTCCCATATGAAACCCTCTTTCTTTTCTTCTGACAGCAATATCGCAGAGCCATATGCGCAGACAGATGTGTCATTGGGACTGCCCCCTTTCTGTACTTCATATTCAATGTCGAAGCTTTTTTTCGCTACTTCTTCAAGAGAGAAAGAGTTATTCAGTTTCAGCAGGCATGCAACAGTGGCGGTGGTTATCGCGGCGGAAGAGCCAAGGCCGCTGGCAGATGGAATTTTTGAAAAGGTTGTGACTGCCAGCGGCTCTCCTTCCCAGAGCTTGTCTATGGCGTGTTTTATGTAGGTATGTCTTCTGCTGTCCATAGTCCTGCCATTCACTAAAAATTCTTTTCCTTTTTCCATTTCCAGCCCCACCCTTAAATCTATTGCTACTGAAAGACACGGTTGCCCATATACGACCCCATGCTCCCCTAAAAGAATTATTTTGCCCGGTACAGATGCTATCGCCATTTTAATATACCGTAACAAAAAGAAGGTAAAAATTTTTACTGTTTTTTCATTGGAGGCAACATAGGATAGATATTGTCAATAAAGCGTTAGAGCTATAGGAAACATTTCTATCAAAGATATTTTATGGGATGGGTTTATAGTATTCCAGTTCTTCTGTCATCTCCTTTAATTTCATGAGCTGTTTGTTAATGAAATATAATACAAGTCCAAAAAATATCATGAGAGACGAAAGAGCGATGATTTCTAAAATTCTATCTGGATGGAAAAGCCATACACCATAAATATCGCGTCCTCCACCGTTAGCTATCACGAGCCACCTTACTGCAAGATAGGTAACAAGCGATAATGCACCAAATGTAATAAGTACCTTGCCGACTATTCCGAGAAGTGAGTCTTTTTCCCCATTGTTTTCGTTATCCATAAAATAACAAGTTGGTTTGTTTTATAACATTTTCCATTTCACATCAGAGAAGTAAACAAATGGTTAGAAATTTTTATCGATATAATTAAATATCCATCTATTCTACTGCCCCGTGGAAGATTTGGAAAGGCTCTATGCAAAAAAAATTGAGGAAGTCATGGCGGGCAGGGTATGGGACCTGCCTATTTTGGATAAGGACGCCAATATATCTCACGTTCTTTCAGTTCTCGCTTCCAGAAGTCATGCGTGGGTTGTCGAGAACAGGAACAGCATGAAAGCCGTGGGTGTGATAACCGAACACGACATTCTCGATCTGCTTGCGCCAAAAAAACTGCCCAGATATGTCTTCGGGGTCAAACATTATTTATCTCTAAAATACGGAACAGCGAGCAAGGCGGAGGACGTAATGCGCAAAAGTCTTGTGAAATGTTCGCCTGGTGATACCGTTGAGGAAGCGTTGGAAAAAATGAGATTTAATGCTTTACGACGCCTTCCTGTTGTGAAGGACGAAAAGTTGGCAGGAGAAATCACGATTCATCAACTTCTTCAATTTCTTTTGGGAAAGAGGAAATAAACATGCTTCTTGAGATATCACTTGCACTCATACTGGCCAAGATATTGGGTTATATTTTTGAGAAGATGAAACAGCCTGGCGTCATAGGGGAAATTCTGGCAGGGATAATTCTTGGTCCGTTTATTATAGGAAAGTTTTCTGGCCATCCATTCTCATTTTTGGGCTTTAAATCTTCTTTTACGCTTGATCTTTTATCCCCGGAATTTGAAGCGATTTCCACCTTGGGCATAATAACCCTCCTCTTTCTCTCGGGTCTAGAAACAAGTCTCGGAGGAATAAAAAGTTCAGGTAAGGGCGGAGTGATAACTGCCTTATTTAATTTCGTGGTATCTTTTGTATCCGGCTATTTGGTGGGCATGCTTCTTGGTCTGAATATCATCCATTCGGTGGCTATTGGAACGATCATGGTTGCTACAAGCGTTGGGATAACTGTAAGAACGCTGATGGATATGAACGCATTGTATACCCCGGTGGGCACTCTCATATTGACAGTTGCTATCATAGATGATGTCCTGGCCATCTTGATGCTGTCCGTCATATTGGGTACGGGTTCTGTTCCGGTGGTAATGCTCAAGGTAGTATTCTTCTTTCTTTTATCCATAGGGGTTATTCTTTATCTGGTAAAGAAATTTTTTGATTACAAAAAACTGGTAAAAATACCGAAGATTGTACTCACATCCTCCCTCGCCTTATGTTTTTTTATGGGGGCTCTTGCAGCCGGCCTCGGGCTGGCGGCAATAACCGGGGCATTTGTTGCCGGTTTGATTGTAAGTGCAACCTCTCAGAGAAGAAAAGTGAGGGAATATGTAAGGCAGCTGGGAGAAGTTTTTTTGATACCCCTGTTTTTTGTATGGGTTGGTGCCTCATTTGATTTCTCTGCCATGAACGACATCGGGACATTGGTTCTTCTTTTCGTTCCTATGGCGTTTATCGGGAAAATAGTTGGTTGCACTGCCGGGGCAAAAATATCGGGATTTAACTTCAGGGATGCTTTATCCGTTGGCATAGGAATGATGCCAAGAATGGAGGTCGCTCTGGTCGTTGTAACAATGGAGATATCTGCAGGCATATTTACAGGTGCGCTGGCCCATCAAATTTTTGCCGCTACAATATTGCTCGTCATCCTGTCATCATTTTTGACACCACCGCTACTAAAACTTGTATATAGAAAAAGAGGGAATGAAAGCGTTGGACATAGTACAGCATAAATGCAGATCTTTTTGTCGGTCGACCATCCCCTCTGCATAAGCATATGAGAAATTTGTGCGTGTGAAGATAAAAGTTTATGTAATGGCTTTTATTGCACTCCATGAACAAAAAATGCCCGATATGCGGAGAAGAGATGAAAAAAATTTCATCTTCATCAGACATGCCATCCATACCTTTCATAAAAATTCCTGAATGGATAATGGAAGTAAACGTCTATGAATGCCAGAAATGCCATTTCACAGGAATTTGGCATGAAAAGTAATTTCTATTTTCCAATATCCTATTCGAGTTCATCCAGCATCTTTTTAAGTTTGGGTTTTATCTTTGGTATTTTATACCATTTAGGCCGGGAATACTGCGTGGTCTGTAGCGTAGCGTAAGACCCGCAGATGAGAGACCGCCCTACCTTTTTTAGCTTACTAACTATTGTGTTCTGTCGCGTGTGGCAGACCATAAAGGTCTGCCCTATAACCAGCGCGACAGGAGAACGAAACAATATGATGGTTGTAAGTAGCGGTAGCTAGTGTGCCCAGCTAAGCTGATACAAGCTTGCAGGTGAAAGTCCTGTCATGGTAAAATCAGAAAGCCATGTAGCATATACCCAACCGCAACAGTAATGTTGTATGTTGGAGCG